>JARGFM010000040.1 GCA_029210725.1 Bacteroidales bacterium
ACAGTATATCAATTATAAGAACGAGAAACCGTTGAACCACTTAAAATATGCGTTGGCTTCTTAATAGCACAACGGGTTAACTATTTTCTGATTATAAGAATCTTATTCGGACAGGCAATCATAAAGGGTCCAATCCCTGCAAGTAAGGGTTATCTTCTTAAAACTTAAAAGAGGGGGCGCGGGCCCCCTCTTTGTATAAACATATTTAATCCTTAAGATTAGCTAGTCGATCTGGTCTGCTTCACTCAGCATATCGTTCGCATCAATCTCATACTGAGGAACTCTCAGGTTGAACCTGTAAGATCCTGCGTCAAGATCGGTGACCTGGCAGAGTGACGGATCATGATCCCTTCTGTCAAGCGGTATGTTCCAGCGTTTGATATCGAACAGGCCAAAACCCTCTCCCCAGAGCTCGATCCTTCTTTGAAGCCGGATGGCCTGGATCAGTTCATCGCCGCTCAGGCTGATGGAGCTGCCCGGATCCCGGGCTTCCAGAATCGCATTGATTGCAGACAGAGCTACCACTTCCTGACTGGCTTCCGCTGCAGCTTCCGCTTCGATCAGGTACATTTCGGCAGCCCGCATCATGATATAATCAGCAGCCCAGGAAGGAGTTCTGTACTTCACGGAAACATAAGTGGGTATGGGGGTACCCCATGGATCGAACCAGGTTTCGTCCGCGGGATCCACAAAAAGGGCCTTGCGGATATCCGTAGCCGGGATCGTATCATACAAATAAGCAGGTATCTGCTTCTGCAGTCCCAGACTGGAATAGGAGAGCCGGGTGGGATCCATATGGCTGAAGAAGGAGGCGTAAATAGTACTCTGTTCCTCATTAATGTCAAAACCCCACATCCATTCGCCAACGCTCACATTATTAAATCCTCCGGTCAATTGGGCGTTACTCATTAAGGAGTACCCTTCCCTGGCAGCCTTAGCCGCAGCAATGGCCGTGGTCCAGTCCTCCATATTCAGTGCAGCGCGGGCCAGAACTCCCTGGGCCACCTGTACATTAATGTAGGACTTTGCCGGACGGGAAATGCCCGAACTGGTGAACAGATCAATGGCATCTTCCAGATCGTTGACAATACTGGCATATACCTCACCCACAGAAGAAATTGGTAAATGCTCTTCCGTGGATTCCAGTTTCAGGGGAACACAGGGGGCATTTTCATTGCCTGCATAGGTAGGTGCATGAAACTGGGCCAGCCAGAGATAGGCATGAGCCCGCACGGTCAGAGCCTGGGCCTTGATCCAGTCCCTTTCTGTCTGATCCCCCTGCACGTCATCAATCATCTCAATAATCACATTGGCATTGTAAATAATGTCATAGTTGAGATTGTAAGAGATACTGGCAGTGGTATTATCCGTAACCTGTCCGCGACCGGTATAGTTATAATCACTGATAAACCAGCCATAACCACGGGAGTATACTTTCATATCGTGACCCATCAGGTCGGCCTTCAGGCCCAGGGTTCTGTAACCCCAGTCGTCGTGGCGCCTGTTGCCCAGCTGGTTCCAGCTGTACATCCAGCGATAGACCCCGTTAATGGCCACTTCGGCACCCTGGACGGTCTCGAATATCACATCTTTTGAAACTGCATCGGTGGGAGCAGTATCCAGGTACTCCTCGGAACAGGAGAACATCAGCACTGCCGATAAACCGATTAACAGATAAGAATTTATCCTTTTCATATTATCATAATTTACGTTGATTAAAACTTAACATTCAAACCGACCGTATAAGTTTTGATCGGCGAATACTGAGTTGAAGCAGTTCCACCAAAATTCTGCCTTGGATCCATACCGGGATTTGTGGTCCAGATATAGAGGTTGTCCGCTGTAACAAATACCCGGAGGCCGCTGGCTCCGATCCTGCCGGCCAGATTCTGGGGAAGGTTGTATCCCAGAGTGATGTTCCTGATATTGAAATAAGTAGCATCGAACAGGAAGCGGCTGGAGGTATACCTCAAATCGGTATTTCCGACTTCCACCCGGGGAATCATATCCGGATCATAGGAAACCTGGTCTCCATCGGTATTGGTCCCTGTGGGCAGTCCGCTGGTCGAAAGAGGCTCGGTCCATCCGTCAAGAATATCCTCGTGCCAGGCAAAACCCAGGTCCCCTTCCCGCATCAGCCACTGGTAGTTATAATCCATAAACTTGCCTCCCAGGGAGTAAGTCAGGAAAATAGACAGGTCAAAGCCTTTGAACTGGAAGGTATTGGTAATCCCCCCATAGACGGTGGGAATGGAAGTTCCCAGGTAGTACCTGTCGGCATCGGTCGGATCATCTGTGAGCAACCTGTTTCCGGTCAGTACAGGTTTTCCGTCCTCGCCGATCATGTCATTTCCTTCACCGTCCTGCTCAACCTCATCCTTCCAGTAGAGGGCGGCTCCGGTAGCTGCATCGGCCCCGGCATATTCCCAGGTAAAGAATTCGTAGATGGATTTTCCGACCATCAGCTTCTTGGATCCCTGGATAATCTCCTCCTGGGGAAGTTCAGTAATCTTGTTCTTATAGTGAGTAATATTTATATCGAAGTTCCAGCGGAAATCATCCGTGGCAATAATGTCCGCGGAAAGGATGCCTTCAACCCCCCTGTTCTCCATACCACCAATGTTCTCCCACTTGGTATCGATACCCAGTGAACGGGGCTGGGGTACTTCAAATAAAAGGTTTTTTGAGCTTCTTACGAAATACTCAAAACTACCGCGTATTCTTTTGAATATGGCGAATTCAACCCCGGTATTAAAGTTGCCATTCTCTTCCCACATCAGCTCCTGGAGTTCCAGGGAATTGGCCAGGGCTCCGGAAAAGGAGGCATTGTCGTTACCCAGACCGTAGAGACCCTGCCAGGGGTAAAATCCGATCCCGTCGTTGTTTCCCTGTACCCCGTAGGAGGCCTTCAGTTTCAGCGTATTGATCCATCCCGCCTGCAGGAAGCTCTCTTCACTGATTCTCCAGCTACCTCCTAAACTCCAGAAGGTACCCCAGCGGGTATCGGGATGGAACCTGGAAGAACCGTCGGCACGGATACTGGCCGAAATATAATACCTGTCCGCATAATCAAAGTTCACACGTCCCAGGAAGCTCTCGATCCGGTCGTTGTTCTCGTAAGAATTTGATCCCTCACCGGTGGCGGCAGGAGCAAGTTCCCGGATGCCCTCAAAGGGAAATCCGATCCTGGTGGCAGTCAGGTAATTAAACTGATAGAGATAGTTTTCATGGCCTGCCAGCACATCGATCGTGCTCTGACCAAAGGCCCGGTTATAAGTAAGCAACTGGTTAAAGGTGGTTACCAGCCTTCTGCCATAGTTCTTGGTGATCCGTCCATATCCGGCAGCATCGCCATAAGTGGAATTCTGATAGGTGGTTCCGGAAGCGCCATTAAAGTCCACACTCAGGTTGGTCCTGAAATTCAGACCGGGAAGAATGGAGAAGTCCGCAAAGGTCCGGGCCGAAACCGCATCCACCTGGGTGGATCTTTCATCCAGATTCAGAGAACCTGCCAGGTTGAAAGTCCCCGCATAGGGACGCAGACCGGGCACTATTTGATGATAGCCATCGTCAAAAGTCATTTCAGCGGATCCAAAATCAAAGAGTTTATTTCCGTCCGAGTCCCTAATCACCTGTCCGGCATTTGCCGAATTCCATGTACCATATTGGTATACAGGGAAAATTGGTGCCATGACCCTGGAGAAGAAGAAAGGATTAGAGGTGGTGGAATTACCATCACTGAAGTTATTGGTGTTGTAAGTCACCGCATTGGTGGACAAACCGATTTTCAGCCACTTCTTTACCTGCGATTCGGCATTGACCCTTCCACTGTAACGCTGCATGCTGGAGTATTCCATAAGTCCCTGCTCATCCAGGTAGCCCAGTGAAATGTAGTAGTTGGATTTTTCATCCCCGCCGGTCACATTCACGTTATAATCCTGCTTATTGGCAATCCGGAAAAGCACATCTTCCCATTCGTTGGGATAGAGCAGAACAGCACTTGGGTTTAACTTACCATCCGTACCAATAAGCTGGGTGGGATTAATGTTATATGCATTGTAGTTCCCCAGCTGGGCAACGGTATTAATGCTGTTCCCTCCTGCATCCCGGCCATAAGAGGCAATCTCGGCTGCTTCCTGCATGGTATAGCCGGATCCGTAAACCAATGAATTCCTGTAAGCTTCCCAGGTTTTCTCATAATGGTCTTTCTGGCCCAGCCTTGGATACTCATCAATAGCCCTGTCCGACCATCCGTGGCGGACTTTAACTTCCAGTTCCATCTTTCCTGATTTTCCACGTGTGGTGGTAATCACGATCACCCCGTTGGCGCCCCTGGCACCATAAAGGGCTGCAGCGGTAGCGTCTTTCAGAACCGTGATGCTTTCAATATCGTCGGGATTGATGGAGTTAAGGTTTCCACCATAAGGCACCCCGTCAACCACATAAAGAGGATCGCTGGAGGCATTGATCGAACCAATACCGCGAATCCGGATGGTTGCGTTTGATCCGGGCTGTCCGGAGGCAGTGGTAACCTGCACCCCGGCAGTGGCGCCTTCCAGCATTTTTGAAACCGAAGTTGCCTGGATGTTATCAATTTTATCAGTGCCAATGTTTTCCGCCGACCCGGTAAAAGAGGCCTTTTTGGCAGTACCATAGGCAACGACCATGACTTCATCGATACCCACGGCATCGGTTTCCAGGAGCACATCCACCACAGACTGGCCATCCAGGGCCACTTCTGCAGTCCGCATACCCACAAAGCTAAAGATGAGGGTGTTAGAAGATTCGGGTACAGTAATTGAATACTTCCCTTCAAAATCTGTAACTGCACCAATGGTGGTTCCCCGAACCACTACCGAAACACCTGGTAATGGCGTTCCGTCATCCGCACTTGTTACAGTTCCGGTAATCAGTACACCCTGTGCATACAAGAAAGTACCTGCAAACACAAAAAATGCTAAAAGCATTGTTAATCTTTTCATAGATTAAGGTTTTAGGTTTATACTAAGTTAACACGCTCTACTTTCAAAAATCAAAACTATGAAAAAAAAATTAATTCTTTAACAATGATTAACAATTCCGGCATTTGTAAACACTTGAGTACACTTGAAAAAAACTCCCTGATCAGAGCCTGCTTACACCTCCTTTGCGCATGTTCATTGAAAGTGCGTGCAGTTTACATGCAAAGGACATGAAAAGCATCAATAGGTGAATACTCTGTTAGTTAGCGTATTACCCGAACCCGAGACTCTGACTATAAAGCTGCCGCTGAATGGGAAAGGAATCTCATTGTGTCCGGGTTCCAGGGTTTCGATGCTGCGTAATTTGCCCAGGAAATCGTAAATATGGAGCAGAGCCTGATCACTGGTATGATTCAGGACCACCAGGTGTGAGTTTAAACCGGTATAGACACTGTAATCCTGATTCTCCTGATCAATTTCAATTCCATCCTCTTCATCCTGGATATATTCACAAGCTTCACGATTACTTACTCCAAGGGTGTATAATCCGGGAAGATGGGCCACAAACTCAGGTTCCCTGGCCATCTGACTCTCCAGGGGCCATCCATCGCGGTACCACTGAAAAGAGCTGTAATCTGAAGAATTGGATACCGCCAGCAGTTTGTAGCCTTCGTATTCACTATCCGACACGCGGACTACCGGCGGATCGGGAAGCGGTGAAGTCAGATATAGTTTGTTCGACTGGCGGGAGCCGCACTTATTGGTCGCATTTACGAAAATAAAACTCGCTTCCATGCCCACCCTGACCAGAACCGTATCCCCCTCTGAACCTCCCTCTATGCTCCAGTCGTCGATGGTAGTCCACTGATAAGAGTGCGCTTCAAGGGGATTCACGTAAAACTCCTGTTCTGATAAGGCACAGGGACTGTCACGGCTGCTCAGGATCTGAGTCTCCGCCGGCACTCTCTTTACATCTATGGAAAGGTTCAGGGTATCTCCAAAGCCGCAGGCATTCCGCAGCTGCACACGGATAAGTCCCGGTTCATATCCCGGAATGTACTCCAGGGTATGACTGATGCTGGTCCCCAGCCAATCGACCGGCAGAGACCATTTGTAAGTGGTCCCCGGCAGGCTGTCCACCTCGATCCATGTGGGCACAGCGGCACAGGGCATGGTATCTGCCTGGAAATTAGTCAAAAATGGTACTGTATCCAGTGGTGTGAGTTCGACCATTGAGACCGGACCGGACCCGCAGCGGTTAAACACTTCCACATGTAAAAGTCCCGGTACAGGGCCTACGTTCAGGTAAGCTCCATCCGCAATCAGGCTGTCTATAAACCAGCCCTCCGGCGGAGCCCACAGATAATCGACACCGGAAACCCCGGATGCCAGATAGAGGCTGCTGGTTCCGTTACAGGGATAGAGCTCTCCCTGAATATGTGCTGTTTCTTCAGGGGCGCTTGTACAATACAGGGCCCGGAACCCCGGGTATTCATTCTGACTGTCGGACCGGAACCTGACAAAGAGCTGTCCGGAGCTTGAATTAAACTCGAGAGTCTCCGTATCCGGGGATCCGTCCAGAGTGGCTAGCAGGGGTGCATTTTCATCAGCCCCGTCATAGATAGTCAGGAGATCATTTGCTTCCTCGGTATTGAAAAAGTCGAAATAGAGGGTGACCGGCAGACTGTTCTCCGGTTCAATAATCCATGCAACATCCATATCCGGAAGATACTCCGGGGCAGAGCTAAGTTTAAACTCCCCGTTGTTTGCCGTGAGTTCATTCAGACCCGAAGCGTAATATTCGTTTCTCAGTCCCGAGAATACTATGGAAAAGTCCTGGCTCTCCCCCGACAAGCTTTCCTTGTGGCTTACGATCACCTCATAAAAGCCTTTCAGAGGGAGCTCCTCCAGAACCTGCTCCACATTATCCAGAACATTATCTCCCCGGATGGCCGCCCTGTCAGGATGAAGGGGATCCAGGATAAACGCCTGTATTTCCTTTCCGTCCACCAGGCGTACCACTCTCAGATCCAGATCATTCACAAGCATTCTCTTTACGGGATCGAGCTCTGCGGCGGGAACAATTCCTTCAGGATCGGTCCAGCAGATGCTTACTTTAATGGGTTCCTCCCCATTGGAATATAAGCTCAGCCGGTACTCCCCACCCTCCGGAAGCGTGGCCTCCTGCAAGCGATCGTAGCGCTCGTCCGAGATCAGATTCACAGCATTCAGGGTATTCATCAATCCCCATCCGTACTTGTAATCCGGTCCCGGTACCCCTGCGTCATCGGCCGTATGCAGCACCAGTCCCTTCAGGGATGCTGCATTCAGGTAGGATCCATAAAGATCTGCATGATGTTGCTGTATCAGGGCCAGCGAACCGCTTACGTTCGGGGCCGACATGGAGGTCCCTGAACTGTTCCTGTAGTCCTCGTCACTCTCTGAATAGGCCGAAAACAGCCGGTCTCCATTGGCAACCAGGTCGGGTTTAATCCGGCCATCATCGGTGGGACCAAAGGCGGAAAAACTGGTGATCATTACGTTTTCCCTGCCGGTATATCCCAGGGGCATATCCCGGACAGCTCCCACGGTAAGAATATTTTTGGCCGTACTGCTTGGGCCCATGGTGTCGAAACCCTCGTCCCCTCCGTCCTTATCTCTGACCACCGGGGAAACAACCCAGGCGCCGTTTTCCCAGACATAGTGTTCGGTCCCCGGAGAAGGGCCCTCTCCACGGTCGTTCCCGGCCGATTTCACGATCAGGTAATCCGGATGCCTTCGGGCAATCCGGTCATACTCGCGCGCATCGCGATGGTAAAACCCAAACAGGTAATCCTCTTCCCCGCTGATGGAAAGATCCCCCCACCATTGCCAGCGTTCCTGGTCACTGTTATAATCCCAGCCTGCAATCAGGCCGTAGGAGTGATTGGATATCAATAACCCCTGAGAGGCAGCTGCTTCCATTTCCTGCAGGTCCTGATCCCAGTCATAAGCTTCAATAATGACCTTCCCGGCCATTCCTCTGGCCGAGGCATTCAGTCCACTGGCCCCGATAGTCCCGCTCACATGGGTCGAGTGGCCCGCCACCTCGTCTGAACCATCCAGGATCAGTGCGCGGCTGTCAAATTCCACATGAGTGCTTCGGTGTACCCCCCCGTCCCAGACCCCGACGACCACACCGGAACCATCCAGATGGTAAGCCAGACCTCCTTCTGTCCAAACTCTGTCCGTGGACAGAGTCCTGGCAGCCATCAGGTTATGGGTGGTGAGAAATTCAGGTTTCATCCGGGCATTAAAGCCGCGTATCGCTACAATCCTTCCATCGGGATAGATCTGTTTACTTAGCAGCTGAAGGCTATCCGCACTCCGGAGAGTCTGCTTTCTTTCAGGTGCGGGCTCTATGAATCCGATTTCTGAACGCCTCTCTTCTGCAGAGCCCTCACGGATCAATTGAACCTGTCCCTTTGCCAGAGTCAATATCCCCAATAACACACCGGTATAAATCAGTCGCTTTCCCACCATTTTTTTTTGCCAGCACAATAATAATACCAAATATGCCATTACCGAAAGGATCGGGGCAGAAAGTGATTTATCTGGAGTATATTTTATCTTCCACCCGCTTCAGTATCCTGTTTCGGATGCCGGAAGACTGCCTGATCAGCTCCGCACCTTCTTTTTCCATTTTCGCAACTTCCGGGTGTTCTTTTATACCTCCGGCGTTGATCTGCACATTGAGCCAGGCACCCTCTATGCAGGCATGTATGGCCAGGGCACCCACCCCGGCATCCGTTACACTGTTGGGATTCCCGTTCTCAACCATGGCCTCCGCCACTTCAAACCCTGAAAAGGCCATCTTCATCACCTCAAAGGGTACCTGAATGGCGCGTAAGGTGGCTGCTTCAATGGCTTCCCTCCTGCGTTCCTGCTCCTCCCCGGACTTTTTGGAAAGACCATAGGCTGCCATAATTGCCTCAAAGGCCCTGGTATCTTCATCCACCAGTTGCAGGAGTCGCTCCTGGATGGCCTTTCCTCGTTCGGCCCATTCAGAGAACTCTTCCCAGCGATCGTCCCATCCCCTCTTGTGTGAAGAGAGATTGGCCACCATGGTGGCCAGGGCCGCACCCATGGATCCCATGCAGGCACTAACAGATCCTCCGCCGGGTGCGGGAGATTCGGAGGCCGTCTCCTCCATAAAGGCCCTGAGGCTTTTATCTGCCAGGCACGTGCCATCCTCCTTTTTCATCTGGTATTCAATGATTTTCTCCCGGGGATCAAAGGGCTCCAGTTCGTCGAGCCCCATGGATTTAACGGCTATCTTGATTAATTCCCGGTCCGGTACTCCCGTGGAGCGCTTCTGCTTTTTCAGAAAATAACGGCCCGCATCGAGCATGGCCTTCAGTGGCACCAGTCCGACCAACTCGGAACCGGTAACCCGTATGCCCCGCGCCTCAGCCTTCTTACATACCTCATCAAAGGCCACATGAACAGGAGTTACCGAAATATTAGTCAGATTCATGGAAATCTGAGCCACCCCGTACTCCTCAATAAACCAGCCAATGGCCTTGACCTCCTTCAGGGAACCGGGGACCATAACCGGTGTTCCGTCTGAATTCGTTACGATCCTGCCCGTCAGGGGATCTCCCTCCCTGAGGGTGCGTCCCCGCTCTCTTACATCGAATGCAATGGAATTTGCCCGTCTGGTGGAGGTGGTATTGAGGTTGATATTATAGGCAACCAGGAAATCCCTGGCACCCAACGCAATGGCCCCGGTGCGCGGAACGAACTGAGCTCTGCCGTAATCGGGTTTCCACTCCGGATCCTTCAGTTTCTCTTTCAATCCTTCATATTCGCCGGATCGCACACTGGCCAGGTTTTTCCGGTCCGGATGTATTGCCGCATTCTCGTAGCAATAGACCGGTATCCCAATCTCATTTCCTATCCTTTCGGCCAGTTGACGGGCATAGGTCACCGTCTCCTCCATAGAAATCCCGGACACAGGAACCAGAGGGCACACATCCGTGGCTCCGAACCTGGGATGCTCGCCCTGGTGCTTACTCATGTCTATTAACTCCGAAGCCCGTTTAACTGCCAGGAAGGCAGCTTCCACCACCGGCCCGGGCGATCCCACAAAAGTAACGACGGTGCGGTTTGTGGCTCTCCCGGGATCCACATCCAGCAGCTTCACACCTTCTACTGATTCCACCTGATCGGTGATCCGCCGGATCACTTCCATATCCCTTCCCTCGCTAAAATTGGGAACGCACTCTATTATCTGCTCCATAAAACTTATTGAATTTTTCCGTTTAAGATCACTTTGTTTATCTGGCTGCTTCCATAGCTATAAGGCATAAAGCCAAACCCGGGCATAGGTACTGTAAGGATCAGGTTGGCCACCTTGCCCGGGGTGATGGAGCCATGTGTCTTCTCCAGTCCCAGGGCATAGGCTCCGTTTCGGGTAACAGCGTTCAGCACTTCATAAGGAAGCATTTTCAGCAGCATGATCCCCAGTGACATCACCAGCTCCATATTCCCCGAAGGAGAAGATCCCGGGTTAAAATCGGATGCCAGGGCCACGGGAAGTCCGGCCTCAATGATCTTTCTGGCCGGGGCATAAGGCATCCCCAGGAACAGGGATGCTCCCGGGAGCAGGGTGGGCATGGTAGCACTTCCCTTTATGGCTGCCAGCTCCTCCTCCCCCACAAACTCCAGGTGGTCCACCGAACGGGCCCCGTATTTTACACCCGCCTGCACTCCACCTGAGAAGTCCAGCTCATTGGCATGTATTTTAGGAGGCAGTCCATATTTCACCCCTGCCTCCAGGATCCGTTCCGTCTGATCCACGGTAAAAAACCCCCGGTCGCAGAACACATCCACAAAGTCGGCCAGCCCCTCCTCTGCCACAGCGGGGATCATCTCGTCGATGACCAGCTGCACATAAGCGTCGGGATCCTTCTTAAATCGGGCCGGAAACGCGTGCGCTCCCAGAAATGTGGAGCGAACGGTCAGATCGGTTTCCTCCGCGATCCTCCTGATTACACGGAGCATCTTCAGTTCATCCCGCAAGTTCAGTCCGTACCCGCTTTTGATCTCCACAGCTCCGGTTCCCGACCGGATGATCTCCCTGGCCCTGGGAAGCGACTGGGCGAACAGTTCATTTTCTGAGGTAGCTGATAATAGCTTTGCCGAGTTCAGGATCCCTCCTCCCCTCCGGGCGATCTCCTCGTAACTTAATCCCCGGATCTTATCCTCATATTCCAGTTCCCGGCTCCCTGCATAAACCAGGTGGGTATGTGAATCGCAGAAAGCAGGCATCACAATACCCCCGCGGCAGTCCAGCACTTCATCATCCGGGAATGGAATTACCTCCCCCTCTCCGAAGCAGGCAATGTTCCCCTGTTCGATAACCAGCCAGGCATCCTGCAAAGCATCCACAGAGGCCATCGCTTTACCTGCAACCCAGGCGTCCGGCTCATGATCGACCACCAGCAGGCTGCCAATATTTTTCAGGACTAGTCTCACACCACGAAGATATGAAATTGACAGCGCTCCATGAATGTTATAGAGCAATCTTACTTCAGCAGATAGGCGATGGCCACTCCCAGGTAGTTCCCTATGGCGTAGCCGATGACTCCGATAATCATCCCCGGTATCACCACTTCCTTGTTGCGAATGGCAGCTGCCACAACGGGTACAAAAGGCGGAGAGTTGGACAGCGCTGTGGAAGTGATGATGTAATCGTCCACATTGATTCTGAATATCCATGAAAGAATGGCATGCAAAACCAGCGAGCCTACAATCACCAGGGCAATATAGAGCAGGAGGTTTGCCATCAGGTGTATATTCTCCACATTGAACAGGGATATCAGGTCTGCCTTGGAGGCCACAATAATGCAGAACACATAGATAAAGTACATTCCCAGCTGGAATGAGCTTTTAATCCGGTTAATAGCCGGAATCAGAGAAGCTGCGATCCCCAGAGTGGTTACCGTCAGAACGGCAGCCGTATCTTTGGCATCCCCCGTGAAAAGAAAGGTGGTCCCGTAGCCAATCCCGAAAATCAACAGGGCCACGCCAAAGGCTTTGAGAATACCCAGAAAGTTATTTCTCCTGAAAAAACCCTCGTAACTCTCAAAATCCGACACATCAAGCTCGTCGCGGAGCCCTATTTCCCGGTCCTTGCCATACGACCGCAGAAACAGACCAAAAAGAGGCTTGGCCCCGGTGATCAGAAAAAGCAGGATCAGTGCCCCGATCACCAGTTCGGCCGTATGCGTCAGAATATAAAGTTCCTCCTCCACAGCCAGTGCCCGGGCGATGGCAGCCAGGTTTGGCGTTCCCCCGGTGTATACTCCAATCATCATCCCCGAAATCTTCCAGATCTCCGGAATACTGTTCCTGAATACAAAGAAGCCCACGAAAACCAATACGACCACCGATGCCACACCCAGCAACAGGGAAATAAAGGTGGTTTTGGCCATCCTGGCCCATTTTACAACGTTTTCGGAAAAAAGTACCAGTGGGATTCCCAGGAGGATGGTCACTCCCATTATATCGCCCTGGGTACCCAGTATGGAATCAGGGATAAGATGGATGTTTCCCATCACCAGTCCGATTCCGTAACAGAACACCACAATACCAATTTTATTAATAATGGAAAACTGGGTGCTGTAGTAAAGAAGAAATGCTGGAATAAGGAAATAGCTGGCAATAATGATTGCGCCCATAGGATTCAGCTTTTAGCTCAGCTCCAAAAATAATCAAAAAGCCGAAAGTCAAAAGCTGATGATTATTTTTTTAGCTTACTCGGGACAATCCTTAAAGCTCTTTTCATATTGCTCAATGGCCCTGAAACTCATACCCATGCTGGAGAACCCCCCGTCATGGAAAAGGTTCTGCATGGTCACTTTCCGCGTCAGGTCGGAGAACAGCGTGATACAGTAATTTGCACAATCGGCTGCAGTCGCATTCCCCAGAGGAGACATACGCTCGGAAAAATCCTCCAGCTTGTCGAAGCCATGCACCCCGCTTCCTGCAGTGGTGGGGGTGGGAGATTGAGATACAGTATTGATACGGATCCGCCTGGAGCGTCCGTACATATAGCCAAAACTCCTGGCGATGGATTCCAGGATGGCCTTGGCATCGGCCATGTCATTATATCCGGCAAAGGTTCTCTGTGCAGCTACGTAAGAGAGAGCAACCACAGAACCCCATTCGTTAATGGCATCCAATTTCCTGGCTGTGCTTAAGACCTTATGCAGTGAAAATGCAGATATATCCAGGGTTTTGTGGTAGTAGCCGTAATTCAGTTCATCATATTCCAGGCCCTTTCTTACATTGGGCGACATACCGATGGAGTGCAGTACAAAATCGACTTTCCCGTCCAGGATCTCCATGGATTTCCGGAACAGATGATCCAGGTCCTCGAGGCTGGTGGCATCCGCAGCAATCACCTGGGAACTGGTCTTCTCGGCCAGCTCGTTGATGGTCCCCATTCTTAATGCGATAGGTGCGTTGCTAAGAACAATCCGGGCCCCTTCTTCATGAGCCCTCTCAGCCACCTTCCAGGCTATGGATTGTTCATTCAGAGCTCCGAAAATGATCCCCTTTTTTCCTTTCAGTAAATTATAAGCCATGATATTATGATTTGAATTTTATTTTCTGCCCTAATAACAATTGAAGGTATACTTTGTGCGATCCATACCTAAATACGAAGCAGTACGCGGGCATTGGAAAGTGCCGCTTCAGTAAGCTCTTCTCCGGACAACATCCGGGCAATCTCAGTAATACGCTCCTCGCCGTGTAACTTACGGATCCTGGTATAGGTGGCATCACTGGTATCTTCCTTGTAGACCACAAATTGTTCGGCTCCCCTGGAGGCTACCTGGGGCAGGTGGGTAATGGCTATCACCTGCCTTCCCCGGGCCAGGTGGTTCATGATGCCACCAACTTTATCGGCAATCTCACCGCTGACCCCGGCATCTATTTCGTCAAAGATCAGGGTCGGCATCCCTTTCCGGTCCGAAACCATGGACTTGATGGAGAGCATCAGCCTGGATACCTCTCCGCCGGAAGCCACTTTGGAGATTTCTTCAAGCGGCAGCTGCTTATTGGCAGAAAACAGGAATCTGACCTGGTCCGATCCATGTTTGTCATAGGTGCTGGTTTTCACCAGCTCCACCTTAAACCTGGCATTGGGTATCCCCAGTTGCCAGAGTTGTTCAACCACCTTCTGCTGCATTTGTCCGGCACTCGAGCTCCGTTTCCCATGCAGTACCCCGGCCTCTTGTTCCAGGGCATGAAGCAGGGCAGACTGCTCCTTCTTCAGCTTTCCGATCCTTTCATCAGAAAAGCTCAGGGCATCGATCTTTTCGCCCAGTTGATCCCTCAGCTCAATTAACTCTTCCAGTTGCCGCACCCGGTGTTTCTGCATCAGGCCAAAGAGCAGGTCCATCCGCTCCCTGAGTTGCTCCAGTTCACCCGGATCCAGTCCCGTTTTTCCGGCCTCGCTCTCCACTTCTGAAGCAAGATCTTTCAATTCTATGTATGCCGACTCCATCCTTTCAGCTAGAGCTCTGGAAGGAGTATAGAGGGGTGAGATCTTCTGCATCTGGCTTAGTGAGGAACGCAACCTGTCGAGGATACCGCTGTCTTCCTCAGCAAGATGTCCGGCCGTCTCAGAGAGTGCGGTACGGATCTCTTCTGCATGTTCGGCACGCTGCAGATCGGCTTCCAGACCGGCCATCTCTCCTTCCGTCAGTTGTGCCGACTCCAGTTCCTGGAAGAGAAACTGCATATACTCCAGTTCCTCCTTCAAGGCTGCAGTCTCCCTGCTGACCCGTTCCAGTTCCCCGCTAATCTCCGTATAAGCAGCAAAGGTCTTCCTGTAGCGGGCCAGCTCCTTTTCTATCCCTGCCATATGATTTATCACCTCCATCTGATACAGATGATCATTCAGCCTCAGGTTCTGATGCTGGGAATGGATATCTACCAGCAGGCTCCCCACCTCCTTCAGGAGGGGCAGATTAACAGGCGAGTCATTGATAAAAGCCCGGGACTTCCCTCCGGGGGCTATCTCCCTCCTGATGGTGGCAGGCTCTTCGTAATCAAGATCGTTAGCTTCCATGATCTTCCGGACTCCCTCTCCAGGCAGAAAGGTTCCTTCGACAATACATTTGGCATCCTTGAGTTTTAGCACCGAAGTATCTACCCGCTGTCCCAGAATCAGGGACAAAGCACCCATCAGAATGGATTTCCCGGCACCGGTCTCCCCGGTAATGGTAATAAACCCCGTGGAAAAATCAAGCTCCAGGTGGTCAATCAGGAGATAGTTCCTTATATAAAGAGATTGGATCATGCGGGCTGCTAAAGTGTTTGATCCAGAATAGCCTTATACTTATTGGTATTGGGTTTGTCCACCTCGGTAAGGATGAGATGGGCCCTGTTACGCTCCTCGGGATAGGATTCCGAATAGAGATTTACGATCTCATCCACCTTACAATCGAAAATCAGACGCAAAAGATACATATAGGGATCCGGCTTGCTCCGGTATACCTCCTGTAAGAGCTCCAGGCTGTTGGTGATTTCCGCTCTTCCCTCGGCAAGCTTTTCATCCATGACATCCAGACCGAGCCTGTGGTAACGGTAGTTAAACTCCCTGACCCTCTGATATTCAGAATCTATCATATCCTTGACCAGCCAGTATCGGCTTTTATGGGCGATATCATCCATGGGTTTCCAACCGGATTCCGGTGCATTTTGTGCATTGAGCACGATTCTTTCGGCATTGTTAAAATAAGGGGTGCCCCCATAGAGAGAGAAGGTGTCGTAGTCGAGCCCCAGAATAAAGTAAGCGTAGAAGGAGAGAATGGAAGTAAGATTGGAAAGATGAGAGTTGAGGTCAAACTCCAGGGGCGAGAACTCCACATACCTGAAGCGGATATCGTTATCCACGAAATTCATGGTGGTGGTATAATAATTGGTATTGAATACGGGCCTGCGGACCTGGATGGTCAGAGTGCCCCTGAAATCATCTGCAGACAACTGTTCGGTAATATTAAACATCAGGTTGCATTCGATCCGCTCCTCCATGGTGTACACGTGATTGGTCCACACCCGGTTATTCATAAACTCGAAGATGGCATTCTGCATGGTTTGAAAAACCTGTTTGTTGGTCCCCTGTATCTGCTGACTTACCACCTGCACATTGCACCTGAACTCCTGAGCATGCAGATTCACAGCAAACAGGAAAACAGATAACAATAGTCCGGCCTTACGCATTTTCCATCATATTTACCACCCGCTGCACCAGGTCAGCTGCAACCTGCTCTTTGGGTTTCAATTCATACTTCTCCGCATTCCCCAGACGGTCGATCATGGTTACCCGGTTGGTGTCGGTTCCAAATCCTGCTCCCTTGTCCTTCATGGAATTCAACACAATCAGGTCCAGGTTCTTCTTCTCCAGCTTCTCTCGTGCATGTTCCAGTTCCTGATCGGTCTCCAGTGCAAATCCCACCAGAATTTGTCCGGCCCTCTTTCTGCTTCCCATCTCCCCGGCAATATCCCGGGTAGGCTTCAGTCTGAGGGTCCACTCATCCTTCCCTCTTTTCACCTTGCCCTGAGATACGAATACAGGAGTGAAATCAGAAACAGCCGCATTAAACACGGCCACATCCATCTTTTCCATCAGGGCACTGCACCTGTCAAACATTTCACCCGCCGAGGTCACCCGGATAATTTCAAGGCCTTCTGCAGAGCTGTTCAGGCTCACGGGGCCGCTTACCAGGCTTACCTTTGCTCCCTCGGCTGCAAATGCTTCTGCAATGGCAAAGCCCATCTTTCCGGAGGAATGATTACCAATAAAACGAACAGGATCGATGTTTTCGTGTGTGGGTCCGGCTGTTACCAGGACCTGTTTATTCAGAAGTTTTTTTTTTGAAGGCCCTGATTTGATCTGCCTGATGTAACGGATAATATTTTCCGGTTCCTCCATCCGTCCCGGACCTTCCAGCCCGCTGGCCAGTTCACCCTCTCCAGGCTCAATAAATAAGACCCCGTATCCCTTCAGAATATCCAGATTACGTTGTGTGGAGGGATGCCGGTACATATCCATGTCCATGGCGGGTGCCACTACCACAGGACAGCGGGCCGACAAATAGGTCGTTACCAGCAGATTGTCGGCCACCCCGCCGGCCATTTTGCCCAGGGTGGTGGCCGTCACGGGAGCAATCAGCATCAGGTCAGCAGAAACGCCCATCTCCACATGACTGTTCCAGTCGCCCCCTTCCGAACTGAAAAAATCGGATAAAACCGGCTTGCCTGACAGGGATGAAAATGTGACAGGACCCACGAATTCCCTGGCTGCCGGAGTCATAATTACCTGCACCCCGGCTCCTTCTTTCATAAGAAGCCTGAGCAGATAAACGGCTTTGTAAGCAGCAATACTGCCCGTTACACCAAGAATAACACGTTTTCCTGCAAGATCCATCAGGAAGATTTTGGGCTATTGTTCTTCTATTTCAGGGGCCTCATTGATCCTGAAATATATCTGATCGTCTGTTAATTCCTGAAGAGAAATCAGGGAAGGCTTTGGTAATCTTTCGAAGAATTTGGAGATCTCGATCTGCTCGGGATTCTCAAATACTTCTTCCAGGTTATCGGTATAAGAGGCAAACTCCTCCAGCTTCCTGTTCAACTCCAGTTTCATCTCCTCGCTGATCTGGTTAGCTCTTTTGGAGGCCACCATAACCGTCTCATAAATGTTATCGGTTCCAACATCCAGGTCATTCAAATCCCTGGTCACTGTAGTCAGTGGCGCCTTCGTTTTTTTGTAATCCATATGCTTATGATTGCTTATTATGATTTTCTAAAAAATTGGTGGAGGATTCATACATCCTTTTGGCCTCCCTGCTGTTTGGACCTTCGGGGAATTCTCCAATATAACTGTAGTACTCATCCACTGTGGTCTGAAAACGCTCCGCCTGCTTACTGGGTATGCTGTTATCAGCCAGGAGATAGGTAGACTTTAAGATCAGGAACATAAGCTCTTCCCGGTATTTGGTTTCCGGATATTCAATCAGGCTGTTGCGCAGGGCCAGAATGGCCGATTTATAATATCCCAGATCATAATATAAACGGGCACTGATAAAGGATTTCTCAACCAGCTTATCGCTCATTTCCGTAATAATCTCCTGGCACTCGCTAATCCGGTCAGAAGTGGGATATTTGACCATGAACATCTGCATGGCAGTGATGGTTTTGTAAGTATTTGCCTGGTCCAGTTCGGGCCTCGGCGACTGTTTGTAATAACAGTATCCGATCATAAAATCAGCCTCTTCCAGGTAAACGCTGCTTGCATAAGTCGACGAAAGTTCACTGAAATAATAACCGGCCATCATATAATCGCGTTGCCCGTAATAACTTTTTGCCTGGAAATATTTGACCGTATCGGCCTTGGTGGTCCCTCTGAAGATATTGTCCACCTGATCGAGCAGGGTAGCTGCCTTGGCATATTCCCCCTCCTCATAGAACTGGACCCCTACTTCGTACTTTTTCTGAAAGTCTCTGCTTTTCAACAACTTATCATACTCTCCGCATCCACTCAGGATCCATGCGGCGGCTGTAAACAGAAGCCCAAAAACTATCCCCTTTTTAAACATTGCGCAAAATTACAATTATTGAGTTAATAATAAAAGAGTTGAGCATTTTTTTTGCAATAAGCTTTTTACAAAAATCATACCGGTTTTATTGCCCGGACCAATCTGAAATTTTCCCGGCAGATTATGAGTTGATTAGCATTTGTATCCACCCAATGAAAAAAAAACTAAATTTGCAGTTTAATCCTTAAAACTTATATCTGTGGATATTTTTGAAAGAATTACCAAGAACAGAGGCCCTATCGGGCAGTATCAGAAGGCGGGACACGGCTACTTTGCCTTTCCCAAACTGGAAGGAGAAATCTCCGCGCATATGAAATTTCGCGGAAAAGAGGTGTTAACATGGAGCCTGAACAATTATCTCGGACTTGGAAACCACCCCGAAGTAAGAAAAACGGATGCTGCAGCTGCAGCTGAATATGGAATGGCCTACCCCATGGGGGCCAGGATGATGTCGGGCCAGACCCGCAAGCATGAGGAACTGGAGCGTGAGCTGGCGTCTTTTGTCCAGAAGGAAGACGCTTTTCTGCTGAACTATGGTTACCAGGGCATGGCATCGATCATCGACGCTCTTACCACCAGGAATGATGTGATCGTCTACGATTCAGAATCGCACGCCTGTATCCTGGATGGTATGCGCATGTCGCTGGCCAAAAGATATGTGTTTCCCCACAACAACATGGAAAATCTGGAGAAGCAGCTCGAACGCGCAGTAAAACGCGCCGATCAGCAGGGCGGCGGTGTGCTGGTTATCTCGGAAGGGGTTTTCGGAATGGCCGGAGACCTGGGAAACCTGAAGGCGATTTGTGACATGAAAGACAAGTTTAAATTCAGGCTGCTGGTGGATGATGCCCATGGTTTCGGGACCATGGGGGCCACCGGAATGGGGACCGGAGAACACTTTGGGGTCCAGGATAAAATTGACCTCTACTTCTCCACCTTTGCCAAAGCCATGGCCGGGATTGGCGGATTTGTTGCCAGTGATACCGATGTGGTGGATTACCTGCGTTACAACATGCGTTCTCAGACCTATGCCAAATCCCTTCCCATGCCTATGGTGATCGGTGCACTGAAAAGGCTCGAGATGCTGAAATCCATGCCGGCATTAAGAGAGAGGCTCTGGAGCGTGGTCAATGCCCTGCAATCGGGTCTTAAAGAGGCCGGGTTTGATATCGGTGCCACGCAATCGCCGGTTACACCGGTTTATATGCGGGGCGGAATTATCGAAGCCACCAACCTGATCCTGGACCTGAGGGAAAATTACAACATCTTCTGCTCCATGGTCATTTACCCGGTAGTGCCCAAGGGAGATATCCTGCTGCGGCTGATTCCCACCTCCATGCACAGCCTGGACGATGTGCACGAAACCATCCAGGCCTTTACCGAGTGCCGGACCAAGCTGGAAGCCGGAGAATACAAATCGGATACTTTCCAGGATATTTCCGCACTGCGCGTGTAGGAATCCCGAAACTGAATAAATCAAAAAAAGAGGCTGTATCAAAAGGTACGGCCTTTTTCATTATTCAAGCTCCCCCAGGTAGCGCTCTGCATCCAGGGCAGCCATGCATCCTGTTCCCGCTGCGGTAACCGCCTGGCGGTAGGTATTGTCCTGCAGATCCCCACAGGCGAAAATCCCGGGAACATTGGTTTTGGCAGACCCCGGAACGGTCTGGACATATCCCACTTCGTCGGTTTCCAGAAATTCCTTGAAGATATCTGAATTGGGCGTATGCCCGATGGCCAGAAAGAATCCGTCAATATCTATCTGAAGGGTCTCCTCATTTGCCTCTCCTTTATTCTTGTATAGCTCCAGTCCGTTTACCACCTGATCGCCCAGGACCTCTTTGGTCTGATGCTTCCAGAGCACTTCAATATTCCTGGTGTTGAACACCCTTTTCTGCATGGCCTTGGACGCTCGCAATTCATCCCTGCGTACTATCAAATAGACCTTTTTACATATGCCGGCCAGGTAGGTGGCCTCCTCAGCCGCAGTATCTCCTCCGCCTACAACCGCGACCACCTTATCCTTATAGAAAAATCCGTCACAGGTGGCACAGGCCGACACGCCATAGCCCTTGAACTTCTCCTCCGACTCCAGCCCCAGGTATTTGGCTGTGGCCCCGGTCGCCAGGATCACACTGTCGGCCTCGATCAGCGTGTTGTCATCAATCACCACCTGCTTGACCTTTCCGGAGAAATCGACCCGGGTGGCCATTCCGAAACGGACCTGGGTGCCGAAACGCTCCGCCTGCTTTTTCAGGTCTTCCATCATGGCTGTCCCGTCGGTACCCTCCGGGTAACCGGGAAAATTGTCCACCTCCGTGGTTGTGGTCAGCTGTCCGCCCATCTGCATCCCGGTATACATAACCGGATTCAGGTTGGCTCGGGCGGCATAAATGGCCGCCGTATACCCTGCAGGTCCGGATCCCAGGATCAGGCACCTCAGATGTTCAGAAACTTCAAGTTCTTTTTTGGGGCTGGCAGGTTCCTCGGAACTGCTCATAGGCTTAAATAAATCCATTGTATTATTTTATATTTTATAAATAATTTATATTATATATAACTTATATGCATTATAAGAAATATTCTTATTCATATTGGTCGTACACAGACTCTTCAAATTACAAAAATTCCCCCTTCCCCGATCAAATACAATACCAAATCCGGATTTATGTGGCCTGCTTTTCATTCCCGGACAAACTTACAGTCAACATCTTGATGAAACCTGCATATGATGACGGTATGACAGCGTATTATTTCCTTTCAAATGAGTTAAGAGTATTTGCCAATAAGAAATGAATTATTACTTTTGCACCACTATTGATCGGGGTGTAGCTCAGCCAGGTTTAGAGTACTCGTCTGGGGGGCGAGGGGTCGGTAGTTCGAATCTACTCACCCCGACCACAAAGGACTTCCTTCAACTTCCGAGGGGAGTCCTTTTGTTTTACCCTTTGCATGCATGGTTCCCAGCATGCAAATAGTAAAGCCTCCATCGCTCATTTTTCTTTTGTTATTAATCAGGTCTTTCACATGAGTAAAATATTCCTTCCAATAGAATAGTGAAGCTCTCATAATTAAAGAATACAAAGTAATTCTCGAAAATGCAATCGAGGTCCCATTATCAGAGAAGTGCTTGAGAATTATTAAGAAGCAATCTTCAGAGTTGCGAGATGTATGAAGAATAAATCATCATTCTTTGTACTCAATAGTCAGATGGTTAGCCTCTGCCGGCCCAATCCAATATCTGCCATCAAATAAAGTCCTTTGATCTTTAGAAATGGACTTATAGCTTGTAAAGGATAGTATACATTCATGCGCTCCAGGAGAGAATGTCGGATAGGCTTTGAGGGAAACTGTTCTTGTTAAGGAATCTCCGCAGTTCAGTTTAAAATACCAGTCGGGACTCCAGGCAGGAACAGTTATATCCTTTGTGAGACTAGGTGTTAAGACTCCGCCTCCATCTAATCTGCGAAATTGTAAACCAAGGTTGAAGTGTTGGAAAACGTCATCGCCCACCTTGTTCGGGTCCATTACATACAGATTATCCTCATCTTTATTTAGCAGGGTAAATGTGTAGGTGACTATGGAAGTATCTCCATTTTCAATGGATTCAATTTCATTCAAAGTCAGCTGTAAGCCTTCGTGAAGAAGCTCCGCCTTATCAAGGGATTCCTTTATCTGGCTGTCGGACCGTTGATCTTCAGAAGGCACTATGAAATAGCCCTGCTGGATGACTAATATGTCTTCTGGGTATAAGTGACTATAGCTTTTACTGATTCTGGGGAGGGGCCACAGCGTATTGGCATAGTCCCCTTCCAGGTAACCAACATACTGCTTTTCCCCCTCCGCAACTGCAACAAAGGGCCTGTAGCACCAGGCAGAGGGAAGTTCCGTTGCTATAGGATCCCCTTCAGGGATATGGTCATCTCGCTTACCTTCCAGATACATCAAATGGCTCGAGAAATCATATATCAGTAAGTCTTCATCTGATATCCAAGGTTGGGTTTGCAGCTCAAGTTCAGCAAGCTCCAGGCTGTCCAGTTTCGTTTGGTCCTCTTCGAAAATATCCTTAACCTTTAAATTTGTATCAGCCAGAAAGTATAAGGCAAAATCATAAAGCTTTGGAGCCTCGTCCGGAACAATCTCAGCTTCCTGCTCATTCTCAGTATCAGGATCATCTTCAATCTTGTCACAAGCTATGCAGATTGATAATGCTGCCAGTACAGTAATCCCTAGCGTGAGTTTATCACGAATTTCAATTTAAACAATTTCTTCAAGAGTTGAACGGGCTGAATATCAGTCAGATGTA
>JARGFM010000041.1 GCA_029210725.1 Bacteroidales bacterium
TACTAACACATATCATATGAAGTCAAACCGTAATTGGTTGAAATCATGTGCTTAAAGAATAAGTGCGAAACTTTAATAATTAATAATAAGATATACCAAGATACGTCAAAACTCCCTACATTTATAATTGAAAACGAACAGATATGTACACTCCATTAGTTTTTCAAAGAAAATCCTGCATCTTTGGTATTGCAGTCCTGGCCTTATTTACAGGGATCGCCTGTAAGCCTGTAAACACTGAAACCAGGGAGTTGAATCCGCTTCCGAAATCGATCCAGCCAAATATTATCTGGATCGTGGGGGAGAATCTGAACCTGGATTTGGGAATATACGGAGAGAAGCTGGTGGCCACTCCCAACCTTGATTCGCTGGGAAAGAACGGTATGGTATACACCCATGTTTTCTCTACCAGTCCGGTCTGTGCACCGAGCCGGTCAGCCTTTATGACAGGCATGTATCAAACCACCACAGGCACCCACAACATGCGTTCCCACCGTAAGGATGATTACCGGCTTCCGGACGGTGTGCGGCCGGTAACACATCGACTTGCTGATGCAGGATATTATACAGCCAATATTACGAGCATAGGGGATCGAATCGTGGGAACGGGCAAGCTGGATCTGAACTTTGTGAATGAAGGACCCATCTACGACTCGGATAATTGGTCCACCCTGAAGTCCAATCAGCCTTTTTTCGCCACGATCAATACACCTGAAATCGAATATGATATTTATGACCGGCAAACGTTCTCTAAAGAGCGTGTCGAGTGGGTGGGGGAAAAAGATCACCCTCAAATCGCCACACCGGAGAATGTTCCGGTTCCGCCCTATTATCCGGATCAAAAGATTACCCGCCAGGAACTTGCCCGCTATTACAACTCTGTTTCAGGGATGGATATACGCGTGGGCCATATTCTGGAACAATTACAGAAAGAGGGCCTGGATGAACATACAGTGATCATCTTTTTTGGTGATAACGGCCGTTTGGATGCGCGTGGCATACACTGGTGCTGGGATACAGGTCTTCGTGTTCCGATGATCGTCTACTGGCCGGAGAAGCTGGAAGCTCCTCCTCAGTACCAGGCCGGAACGGTTAGTGACCAGATCATCAGTCTGCTGGATATCACCGCTACTACCCTGCAGATTGCCGGGATACCCCGCCCCTTAAGTATGCAGAGCCGCGTCTTCCTGGGGGAGCATGCCGATCGACCGCGGACCTACGCCTTCAGTGCCCGCGACCGGATCGACGAAACGGTAAACCGCATCCGCTCGGTCCGGGAAGAACGCTACCATTATATGAGAAACTTTATGCCCGGACAGGGTTTTACCTCTCTGAACCGGTATAAGGAAAAATGTTTTGCAGTAAAACCCCTGATGCGGGAACTCCATGCGGCCGGACAGCTGACCGGGGCCGCAGCCGAACTTATGGAACCTTTGCCCTATGAACAGTTATATGATACCTGGAGTGATCCCCATGAGATTTACAACCTGGCTGAATCTGATATTCCCGAGCACCAGGCAGCCCTGCACCGGCTTAGAGCAGCCCTGGATACATGGATCGCCGAAACCGGAGACCAGGGAGAGTGGCCGGAACCTGAAGAAATTATCGTTCCTTTTGAAAAAGAGATGCACGATTGGTTTGGAACCCCGGAGTGGTATTATAATTCAGTGGAATAATAAGTCACTTAAGGATCAATTTGGATTCCCGCAGTGGTCAACCCATAAAGCAGGCAGATTACACTTTCTGAAATTCTGCGACAGCAAACCATTCCAACTCATCGGTATGGATATGATTTAATTGCATACCTGTAAAACGGGCTATTTCCCGGATATGTTCAGCGCTGTATTTATGCGAGTTTTCTGTATGAATGGTTTCGCCCCGCTTCATAAAAAAATCTCCCTGTAAGTGTGGCGAATGTATGCTGATATCCCTGTTTGCCACCAGGTACATTTCCATCCTTGATTTCTCTTTGTTAAAAAAGGCAAGATGATCAAAATCACCCTGATGAAAATCAGTCTTGATCAAGTTGTTGACACTTGTCAGAATGTTCTTATTGAAAGCCCCGGTTACCCCCCGGGCATCATTATAGGCGGCGTGAAGCACCGCTTCGGGTTTGATTAAATCCATCCCCAGCAGCAACACGTCCCCCTTTTTCATCTGAGAACTGATATTTTTCAGCAGAATCAGGGATTCTTCCCCTTCAAAATTTCCAATGGTACTTCCAAAAAAGCAGATCACAGTGGGTTGTTTACGCCGGATCAGATCGCGTTGGGACATAAAATCAACCGCATAGCCTTCCACCTGCAAATTGGGAAATATGCTTACCAGTTGTTCTGCGGAGCTCCTGATGGCAGGCTGACTGATATCCAGGGGCAGATAACGGGCGGAGTGCCGTTTCAAACCAGCCTGGGCATTCAGTAATATCGATATCTTGGAATGATCGCCGGGACCCAGTTCAATTAAATCATAAGCCGGATAACGGTTCATAAAATCCGGCGCCATCTTTCGCAGGATTCCTTTCTCCGTACGAGTTGGATAATACTCTTCGAGATGTGTAATCTCTTCAAACAGCAGGGAGCCTTCCCGGTTATAAAAGTATTTGCTGGAGATGGCTTTCTGTGGTGCCTTCAATCCACTTGCGATCTCCATTCTTACCTCATCCAGGCCAATTTCCTGCAGAAGATTGGTAATGGAAATCCTGTTTAATGTGACTGTATCTTCGTTTACGTAATTCATGCCCTGATATGATAATTCCTCTCTGGAATTCCTGTTCCGGTGAGATTAGCCGGATCATTGCTCCATTCGTACCATCCACTGTCAAATACAGAAAATCCGCCTAATCGTTTTTTAAGTTCTGTGATCGAGATGTTCTGAAAACTCATATACAAAAAAAAGATAAACTCTTTCCATGAATAACATACAAATGGCTATAGTGTTTAAAAATGATTTTTTAACTAATCAGATCAGCCCTAATCTGAAACGGATATAAGCCTTCAGAAGCAGCAGGTATTTGACTCTCTTACCCACACTGGTTCTGCCGGATAGCAGTTGTTCGGGACTTAGTTTCTCAATTTTCAGGAGCAATTGATAATAGTACCTGTAGGCCAGATAAACACCAAGACGCGCTTCCCTGTGAAGTTTCCGGATACCGGATAGCGCTTCCCGGAAGTCAGCCTTTATTTCTTTTTCGATGGTCCGCTTCATATCCCGGTCAAAGGAATCAATCTCCAGGCCCGGGAAATAGATCCGGTTTCGTTCATCCCTGTCAGACCGGATGTCCCGCAGGAAATTAATCTTCTGGAAAGCCTCACCCAGCTTGCGGGCTGGCTCTGCCATGGCATTATAACTTTCTTTATCATCCGGGTAAAACACAGAGAGACACATTAATCCTACCACTTCAGCCGACCCGTAAATATACTGGTTATAGCTTTCCGGATCATGATTGATCTTCACCAGGTCCATCTCCATACTGGTAAAGAAACTCTCGGTCAGAGCACGATCGATCTGATATTGATTTACCACCCTCTGGTAACTATGCAGCACCGGATTGGCCGAGACACCCCTTTCAATGGCACGGAATGTTTCTGCTTTGAACTCCTTCAGCAAGCGTTCTTGATCATGTCCATGAAAGCTATCCACTATTTCATCAGCAATCCTTACAAATCCATAGATCGCATAAATGGCTTTTCTCATTTCCCTGCTCAGCAGTTTCATCCCGGCATAGAAGGAGCTGGTGTAGGCCCTGGTAATGGTTTTACTTACGGCTAGCGAGGTCGTGCTATAAAGATCCATAGGCCTTATCGATTCTGTCAGTTACCAACCTGGAACTTATAACCGCCATGGGGATTCCGGTTCCGGGAACCGTAGACGATCCTGTATAGAACAGATTCTTAAACTGCTCATCTTTGTTGGAAGGCCTGAACCAGGCCATCTGTCCAAGCCTGTGTCCCAGCCCCAGCCCGCTGCCCCGGTACAAATCCAGTTGCTCTTCCCATTCCACAGGTGAGAGAACCGTTCTGCTAACAATATGGGGCCTGATATCATACCTTATTCTCCCTGACAGATCTTCAATAATGGAATCCGCAATTTCTTCCCGGTCACTCCAATCGGGCCGGTAGCGCCTGTCAGGTACAGGGACCAGGATATATACAGCCTCTCCTCCCCCGGGGGCTGCATTGCTGTTGTAGCGCGATACTACATTCACGTAATAATAGGGCTGATCGAGGCTTACTTTATTTCTGTATAGTTTACTTGAATACTCTTTAAAGTTATTCCTCAGGAAGTAGTTGTGGTGATCTATATGAGGCACCTTCTGGTCAAGCCCCAGATAAATGGTTAAGGGTGCCATGGTCCAGTCCATCTTATCCAATTTGCCGGGACTGTATTTTTTACGCTCTAAGACCTTCGAGCGAAAAACCGCCGCATCGGCATTCACTATAAAGAGGTCGGCTTTATGATGATTTCCCTGGTCATCCGTAAAACCGGTGATTTTGTCGCCCTCCGAAAGCTTAGCTGTGATGTTTGTATTGTAAGAAATCTTTACCCCGCTCTTCTGCAACAGATCCACAAAACCTTCCGTGATTTTATACATCCCTCCTTCGACATTATAATAGCCGTCATGAACAAACTCGGTATATGAAAGCATGGTATAGACCGCAGGAGTATTAAAAGGTGTTCCGCCCAGAAAGAAGGAGACCAGGGAAATAATTTCGCGCACTTCATCCGATTTAAAATACCTGCTCACTTCCTGCCAGAAGTTCCTGCCCAGTTTGGGCAAATGCCCGGGGGGTACTTTTAGAAGGCCCCCTACATAAGCGGCCAGGGAATCGAAATTCCGCCGGATGATCAAACCCTCTGTATCGTGGTATAATTTTCCCGTGGATGCCAGATATTTCTGCATCTTCTCTGCAAACCCGGACTCATAATCCCGGAATTCGTTTCCCAGTTTTTCTATATCCTTAAATATTCTGAAGGTCTTGCCAGGAGTATCATACCAGACCGAATAGATGGGATCAAGCTCCTGGTATGTAAAGGGGAGATCGATTCCGGCATCCCTGGCCAGCTCTTCAAATTCATAGCTCATGCTGAAAAAGGAGGGACCCATATCAAATAGAAATCCATCCTTTTTTACCTGGTTCAGCCTCCCCCCGGCTTGCCGAAACTGTTCCACCATCTCTACCTCATAACCACGCCTGACCAGACGAAGGGCCGTAGAAAGTCCTCCTATCCCTGTTCCAATAATTAGTGCTTTCATCTAAGAAAAATGGAATTCCAAAGTACAAAAAATACCATACTGAATCCTATTAAAAGTATGATTAACTTTATACAACAAGTAGAAGTTTAAAAAGATCGCATATGGGTAAAATTGCCATCGTGATTGGTTCCGGTGCTGGCGGACTGGCCACGGCCATCAGGCTTTCTGCTATGGGACATCAAGTATCTGTTTTTGAAAAAAACAGCGTTCCGGGCGGAAAAATCGGTCAAATCAATGAAAATGGATATCGTTTCGATACCGGGCCATCACTGTTTACGCTTCCCGAACTTGTGGATGAGCTTTCGACAAATTCAGGCAAAAGATTAAAATATCAAAAACTGGATACTATCTCCCGGTATTTCTTCCCCGATGGAACAGTATTTAAAGCACCGGCGGATCCAGCCCGGTTCGCAAAAGAAATGGCCCGGGTGGCCGGTGAAGATCCAGAGCGGATCTCAAAATACCTGGCCGACACAGAAAGTCTCTATAATCTGAGTTCCCCTGTATTCCTCTTCTCTGCATTTCACCGGCTTACCAAACTCTTCACCAGAAACAATCTGGGTGTGCTAAGCGGAATGATGAAATTCAATCCTTTTCGGTCGATGCATGCGCTAAACCAGAAAGCCTTTCAGAGTGAACATACTATACAATTATTCGACCGTTATGCAACTTATAACGGTTCCGACCCATACAAGGCTCCTGCCACCCTGAATATGATTGCCCACCTGGAACACAATCTGGGAGCCTTTTTTCCTGAGGGTGGTATTTATCCTATCGTGGAATATCTTTATCAACTCGCTCTGGATCAAGGAGTTATTTTTCACTTTAACAGCCAGGTGGAAGAAATCCTGGTGAAAAATAAAAGAGCCACCGGCATTAAATCAAATGGGAAAGTTTTTGGGGCCGACCTGGTGGTTTCAGGAGGGGATATTTTCAAAACCTGGAAAAGCCTGCTACCCAAATACAGGAATCCCAGAACAGTAAGAAAACCGAAACTCTCCACCTCTGCCATGATCTTTTACCTGGGAGTCAAAAGCCGTTTTGATCAACTCGATCTTCACAACATCTTTTTCTCGGGGAACTACAGGGCAGAGTTCCGGTCTCTCTCCCCCAGAGGAAAGTCCTTTCCTTACGAAGATCCTACGGTCTATGTATACAATAGCTCCCTGTTAAACAAGGAGGACGCACCCACTGGTTGCAGCAACCTCTTTGTCATGATCAATACAGCTTATAACCGGGGAGAAGACTGGGACGAACTGACAAAAATTGCCAGAAAACATATATTCAAAAAACTTGAAGCCCACGGCATCGATCTCAGCTCAAATATTGATTTTGAACGTGTTGCCACACCGGTGAGCATTGAGCAGATGACCCTCTCCACGGCTGGAGCCCTCTACGGGAACAGCTCCAACTCGGCCATGTCGGCATTTAATCGTCATCCCAACTTTTCAAGACGTATAAAGAATCTATTTTTCGTGGGAGGAAGCGTGCATCCGGGCGGAGGTATTCCCCTGTGCCTTGCTTCGGCAAAAATTGTGGAAGAGGAGGTGAAATCGTATCTTAATCGCCAATGAGAACTTTAAAATTGCCAGGCGAGTCTAAAATACTATCCATCCTCCGGGCATGGTTTTTGGTTGGAATAGTCGGCTTTGCACTCCCTTTTTCTCACAACCTGTTCCGTTACTTAACTCCCTTTTCTCCGCTTCTCCTGGTCACCATCTACTTTCTTTACCACAGCAAACGGGATCGAAGATTATGGCTGGTCATGATGGTCATCTTCCTGGCTGGTTTTGGAGTCGAGTTAGCCGGAGTTCTTACCGGTAAAATATTTGGGGTCTATGAATATGGAAGAACCCTGGGTCAAAAAATAGCCGGTGTACCCCTTATCATTGGGATCAACTGGGTGATAATGGTTTATGGGGGATTGGCGCTGGCCTCATTAACAGGCCTTGGCAGAATCCTGGTAAGCCTCCTGGCAGCATTGATCATGACCGGAAGTGATTATTTCATAGAGAAATTTGCGATTATGAGTGATATGTGGTCCTGGCAAAGCTCTGAACCTCCCCTGCAAAATTATATTAGCTGGTTTATCATATCTTTCCTTTTCTGCCTGCTGGCCTACCCCTCCATCGCCGGGCAAAAAAGGAAAGTGGCCATTCATGGATATCTCTACCAACTTGCTTTTTTCATCATCAGTGTCGCAATATATCAACTGTTTTGGCAATAATCCGCTCCAGACATACTCGTTTTCATACGACCTTTTTCAGGTGGTATACTTCCAGGATGCTAAAAAGGCATTTCAGTGGTATTGTAACAGAACTGGATGATTGTCCAACTGATAAACCGGTGCTTCTGATAGCCAATCATTTCAGCTGGTGGGATGGGTTCATTGGTAATTATCTGTCTTACAAATATTTAAAAAAGAAATTTCATGTGATGATGCTCCGGGAGCAACTTGAAAAAAGAATGTTCCTGAATAAGGCCGGTGCCTTCTCGGTGGAAAAGTCCTCCAGGTCGGCGGTAGAAAGCATCCTTTACTCTGCTGAAATTCTCTCTCAAAAGGAAAATTTGTTACTGATGTTCCCCCAGGGAAAAATCGAGAGCCTGTACCATAAAGATTTTCGTTTTGCCAAAGGAGTCGAAAAGATCCTGGCAAAATGTGATTCTCCCCCTGAGGTACTGTTTAATATAAACCTGGTGGATTATTTTTCCAGAGTCTCCCCCACACTGTTTATCAGAACCTTATCTTACCAGGGAGACCTCCTGGCAAAGCCATTGGAAGAAGCATTTAACCGCTTTCATTCTGATTGTATCTCCTTACAAAACGAAAACCTGATATGATCGTCCTGCTGGCATATCTGTCCCTTGGTTTTCTGGGACTTCGATTTTTGGTGGTGGGGGTAAATTTCCTTTTCCATTTCACTCCCGGAAAATTTCCCTGCAGGGAGAGCCGTAAAATTTCTGTGCTGATTCCGGCACGAAACGAAGAAAAACATATGGCCCGGATTCTTGATTGTCTGTTAAAACAGGACTATAAAAACCTGGAGGTTCTTGTATGTGACGACCATTCCACCGATAGTACCGCCTTGATTCTGGAAGAGTATTCCCAAAAACATCCGGAAATCACATGGTTTAAAGGGGACAACCTTAAGCCTGGCTGGACAGGTAAAAATTATGCATGCCATCAGCTGGCAGGAAAAGCCAAAGGAGAAATTCTTCTGTTTCTGGATGCTGACATGGAGATTCATGGAGATATCATTTCCTGCATGGCTGGTTACATGAAAAAAAATAGACTTGCCCTGCTCTCCATATTTCCCAAACAGATCCTTATGTCTCGTGGCGAAAGGGCTACTGTCCCGGTGATGAACTGGATTTTGCTGTCGCTATTACCCTTACCCTTGGTGCATTTTAGCAAAAGAAGGTCATTTTCAGCAGCCAATGGTCAGTTTATGATGTTCAAAGGCCATGTATATCATAAGCTGCAGCCCCATGCCATAGTCCGGTCAAGCCCGGTGGAAGACATAGAAATCATGCGCTTATATAAAAAGAATGCTTTCCCTTGTGCCACAGTCCTGGGCGATTTGCGGGTGCAGTGCCGGATGTATTCCTCATACAACGAGGCCATCCAGGGTTTTTCAAAAAATGTATTGCATTTTTTCTCGGGCAGACTCATATGGACATTATTTTATATTCTATTCACAAGCTTTGGGCTGCTCTTTATTGCGCTGTGGTCGCTTCCATATTTCTTTCCTGCACTGGGAGTCGCTATCTTGAGCAGGGTGTTGATCGCCCTGGCCAGTCATCAGAATGTAGTTCTGAACCTTTTGATGGTTCCGTTGCAGCATATAAGTTTTCTGCGAATGGTATCTTTGGCGCTGATACAAAAATCCAGAGGAAATCTGGAGTGGAAGGGAAGAAAAATCGAACTTTAATGAAAAAAATAATACTCATCCTGTTTCTGATGGTCCTGGTTCCTCTTGCCAGGGGGCAGGATCGGAATGCATATAACCATAGGCTATATATCTCTTACATTGGGGAAAGAATGGATCAATGGAAAGGGATTCTCTCAGAAATGAAACAAGAGTATGAACGTTCGGACAATCCAACACTTCTGTATGATCTCTGCTTTGCGTATTATGGATATATCGGATACCTTATCAGCAAGGAAAGGGATAATGATGCGAAAGAGGCCTTGAAAGATGCTATGAAGTTTAGTGATCAACTGGAGGAATCGCTCAATGGCAGGCCCGATGTACTTGCCCTGCAGGGGGCATTGCTGGGATACCTCATTGTTCTGAGTAAATTCAGCTCCATGTTCCTTGGGCCTAAAGCACTAAAATATATTAACACGGCCTATGAGTCGTCCAATACCTGCTTCAACTGCAATACGGAGATGGGCAACATGAAGTTTTACACCCCTAAATTCCTGGGAGGTTCGAAAACAGAAGCCATTCAATACTACGAAAAAGGGGTGCAGTTACTGGAAAAAAGTAAGCTGAAAACAGATCGCAACTGGATCTATATAAACACCGTGTTGCTTTTGGCTAATGCATACGCAGAGACAGGACAGCAGGAGCCTGCGTGCAAATTATACAGGCAGTTGCTTGAATATGAGCCCGCTGCAAACTGGATCCGGAAAGATCTCTATTCAAAATGTCAGACTCCATGAAGGTATTCAGGCCATGGGTTTTCCAGGGATTGCTCGCCCGCAGGAAGTATTTCGAAGGATGGTATTTCAAACATGTATCGGCCGACAAGCAACAGGTATGGTCCTTTATTCCGGGGATATCACTCTCTTCGAATGGGCGTCATGCCTTTATCCAGGTACTGAACGGTTCTACAGCGGAGTCGCAGGTATATGAATTTGGTGTGGAGGAATTTTCAGCCTCGGGAAAAGAGTTAAATGTTCAAATAGGGAAATCCCGTTTCACCAAAGAGGGCATCAGCCTGAAGTTGCAGAATACATCCTGGAAAATCACAGGGGACATTTCATATGCCTCCATGGAACAATATCCTTCTTCCACTTTAAACCCGGGCATCATGGGATGGTACTCCTTTGTTCCCTTCATGGAATGCAAACACGGGGTGGTTTCCATGTTTCACCAGCTTACAGGAGGTCTTTACATTGACGATTCATACGTGGATTTTAATGGCGGAAGCGGTTATATTGAAAAAGACTGGGGAACCTCCTTTCCGGAATCCTGGATCTGGCTTCACTGCAACACATTCAACTCCAGCCGGGCGTCCTTTACTTTTTCAGTGGCAAAAATACCCTGGCTGGGAAGTTACTTCATTGGATTTATCTCCTTTCTTAAACTCGAAGACAGGCTTATCAACCTGTCCACCTGGTCAAATGCAAAAATTGAAAAACTGGAATATTCCGGTAATTTGCTTCATATAAGAATAAGCAACAGGAAATACAGGCTGGAAATCGAAGCCCTGAACAATCAGGCCGGTTTGCTTAAAGCACCAGAACTCGGATCCATGACAAGGATCATAAAGGAGAGTGTGGATGCAAGCATAGAACTCAAATTAAGCGACCTTTCAGGAAACACACATTTCCACGACAAAGGCAGCAGAGCCGGCATGGAATTGATTGAAAAAATACTGGATTATTTTTAAGCTGCCTGCGAATAAGAGTTCCATCGAAGCCAAGGAGTGTTTAACATTTGTTAATTTTTTGTTAAACATTTCATTCTGGCACAAAACTCCTGTATCCCCATAATCTCTTAATTATTTGATATTTAAGAAGAAGTTATACTCCCATTTTCATTGGTTTGATAATATATTATTGTTTAATGTTTATCTGTTTTTATTATACATTTCCCCACACAGGGTGTTTAATGTCCAAATCAAACATTAAAACTTGAAACCATGAAAAAATTAAAGTATTTAATAACGCTTACCCTTGTGACTGCGTTGTTTGTTTTCTCTTCCTGCGAAAAGGAAGATGATGATCCCATGGATCAGCCCACGCCCGAACTCTTATCCATCGCTGAAATCGCTTCAGACAATGAAGATTTCAGTATTCTTGTTGAAGCTCTGATCAAAGCTGATCTGGTTTCAACTCTAAGCAATACCGGTAATTTCACCGTATTTGCTCCTGAAAACGATGCTTTTAATGCATTGTTTACTACTCTGGGAGTAAGAGGAATCTCCGATATTTCTGCCGAAGACCTGAAGCCTATCCTTCTCTATCATGTATTGGGTGAAACAAAAAGCTCCAGCATGATTACGGATGGTTATTATTCTTCACTGAGCCCGGCTCAGGGACGAACTCTGTCCATGTATATTGGAACCGGTATGGGTGTATCCATTAATGGTTCTGCCAATGTTAGCAGTGCCGACATCGAAGCCTCCAACGGGGTCATACACGCCATTGATGCAGTTCTGCTTCCTCCGAATGTGGTTGATCTTGCCGTTCAGAATGGTAGTTTTGGAACCCTTGTTTCAGCTGTGGTCGGTGCCGGCCTTGCAGAAACGCTTTCAGACGCCGCTGGAACTTTCACTGTATTTGCTCCCACCGACGACGCTTTTGCAGCACTGGGAGATAATGTTCCTGCTGATCTGACCCCCATCCTTTTATACCACGTTCTTGGAAGCCCTGTATATTCCGATGAGATTTCCAGCGGGATCATAAACTCTCTGAATGAATCCGATCCTGAGATCGTCGTAGAAGTTTCTGATATGGGTGTTATGCTGAATGGTTCAGCAAATGTGATTGCAACTGATATCGTAGGAACAAATGGGGTGATCCATGTGATTGATCAGCTTATTCTGCCTATTAACAATCAGAGTATTTTGGATGCTGCCATGGGACTCGCCGATTTCAGCTCACTGGTAGCCGCCCTGGCGAAAGCCAATCTGGCAAGTACCTTTATGATGGATGGTGCCTTTACAGTTTTCGCTCCAACCAACGATGCCTTTGCAGCATTTCTTGAATCCGCTAATCTGGCTTTTGAAGATCTGACAGCAGAGGCCCTGGCCCCGATCCTGAAATACCATGTACTTGGTTCGAAGGCCTTGTCAGGTAGTCTTGCAACGGGTTATGTAAATACCATTTATGAAGCTCAGGAAGGCTACCCGGTTACCCTTTATGTTGAAGTGGATGGTGGCGTAAAACTAAATGCAAACATAAATGTAACTGCTGCTGATGTTGAAACCAGCAACGGATTGATCCATGTGATTGATGGCGTACTTAGCCCTACCTCTGTAGTGGACATCGCCATTAACAACAGCAGCTTTACACAATTGGTGGCAGCTGTGGTAAAGGCTGGCCTGGTAGAAACTTTAAGTGAAGCAGGTCCGTTTACCATCTTTGCTCCTACCGATGATGCCTTTGCTCAATTATATGTCGCTCTGGGTGTCAGTGGAATCGAGGAGATCGATGCGGCAACACTTATCCCCATCCTTCAATACCATGTAGTCTCAGGCAACGTGCTCTCGAGCGACCTGTCTGAGGGCGATGTGACAACATTGAATGGAGCGATTAGCATTGTACTGGGCGAATCCGTAACCATTAACGGAAGCACTGAGGTTATCGCCACAGATGTTCAGGGAACCAACGGAGTGGTGCATGTGATTGATGAAGTTTTACTTCCACAATAAGGTTCAGTACAAATTAGCAAAATAGTATGAGAGGCCGTTTCAAAAGGTACGGCCTCATTTTCGTTTTACCCCCTCGTCGCTTAAAATCTTTACTGTGTAAACCGAGTTTGTGTACAGGCTTAGCCTGCAAAACCACCACCCTGGATTACACGAGTGCTTTTCACATAATGTATATTTCTCTCCTCCAGGTAGCTCAGGAAATAATCGAAACAAGCTTTATGTTTACCCACCAGTTCCGGCGGGAATACTCCTTTTTCCTTAAACAGGCCATCCAGGAACATATTGGCGGCAGCAGTTGCCGTATATCCGGTGGTGCGTGCCATGGAGGAGGTTTCCGTCTCATGACAGTACTCATCCTGCATGGAGTAAACCACTTCTTCCCTTTGACCTTTAGCATTTTCACCTTTGAGCATAACTCGCCAGACCGTTATCTCCTCCTCCTTTTCACCCAGTTTCCATTCACTAAAAAGGATCTGACTGGTAAAATCCAGAGGCGAAACCAGGTTTCCGTTTACATTAACCGGTCGTGTATCAAAAAATCCACTCTCTTTAAGAACCTTTACATATTCAACATGCCCGGGATAACGCAAGGTCTTCTCCTTCATATTCGGAATATGAGGCATGGTATGGATAATGGATCGCAAACCATCCGAATTAAACGCCTCCAGGGTACCCACCTTATCAAACTCCACATACTCGCAATCGGTCAAAGGTTCCCGTACAGTTACTTTCCCGTTCTCCACATACCTGGCCGGGCGGGTATACTCCTCGATCACATCGATGGGGGAAAAGGGCGCTTTATAACAGAAGGGCCACTTCCTGATTTTCGGCAGCCCGCCCACCAGGCATTCAAAATCGGTGATTTTCATGATTTCATTGTAATAACCCAGGATCACATTATCCATTCCCGGGGCCACCCCGCAATCTACAATAGCCGTTACCCCGTGTTCTTTTGCCAGGGCATCCAGTTCGAGTGCATTTTCCGGGAAAAAAGCAATATCGATGACATTCCTGTCTGCCTTTATAATGTCTTTCAAAGTATTAAAACCCAGAAATCCGGGTACGGCATTTATTACCAGATCATATGGTTTTACAGTGCGCTGCAATTCTTCTAAGCGGGTAGCATCCAGTTGAAGGATGGTTAGATTCTCACATTTTTGTTTTACCCGCTTCAGTACATCCGGGTTTTTATCTGTAAGGGTCACCTGGTGCTGTTTTGCCAGATCGATGGCCATGGCGCTCCCTACCATTCCTGCGCCCAGTACAATTATTTTACTCATCTGATAAAGTTTAAATAGTTGGAAATACTTGACAAATCGAAAAGCCGGGGAAAAAAAGGAAATCACAAGCCAGGAATAAGAACCCAGGGCATTTCCTCCGTCTTCACTGTGCGCTTGGCAAACATCCGGTAAATATATGCTTTTAAAGAATCCTATCCGAGTGTAATCTGTACCGGGCAGTGATCCGAACCCGGCACTTCATGAAGAATGGCAGCACTCTTTACTGCCGGGATAACGGAGGAACTTACCAGGAAATAATCGATTCTCCAGCCCACGTTCTTGCCGCGGGCTCCGGCACGATAGCTCCACCAGGTGTATGCTTCCCGCGCATCGGGATAAAAATGCCTGAAGGTATCCACAAAACCTCCGCCGGTATAACGATCCATTCCATCGATCTCCTCCTGCATATAACCGGCAGATTTATTGTAATTGGGCTTTGGACGGGCCAGGTCGATATCCCGGTGGGCCACATTAAAGTCTCCGCATACGATCACGGGCTTTATCTCTTCCATCTTTTTGAGAAAATTGAAAAAAGCCAGGTCCCACTTCTGCCGGTAATCCAGACGCCTTAGATCGTTTCCGGAATTGGGTGTATAAACATTGACCAGATAAAAGGCCTGATACTCCAGGCAAAGAACGCGACCTTCCTTATCGTGTTCCTCCATCCCCATGTCGCGGGAAACACTCAGGGGCCTGACTTTCGTTAGAATCGTCGTTCCCGAATATCCCTTTTTTTCGGCCGAGTTGGAGTATACTTCATAATTCTCCAAGCCGAAAAAAACATCCGCCACCTGGTCATCCTGGGCCTTGGTCTCCTGCAGGCACAAAATATCGGGGCCCATTTTCTTAAAGTCTTGAAAAAAATTCTTTTTGGCCACAGCCCGAAGACCATTTACATTCCAGGAGACAATTTTCATTTTCTTCTTTTTTACAAAATAAGAATTCTCAGGCATCTATCCTCAAGTAAAATCCGCTTTTCGCGGCAGTCATTGCCGCTGAAGCCGCTACTATTTTCCTCCTAAAACTGAATGGCTCTGATGTATATCCCCCTTTCATTTTTCTGAATATTTGGAAGTAATCCAGGTATTAAAGTCTGTCTCAGCCTTCCCCAGCCTGACCAGATTCGGTTCCGGAATGTCCGGCTCTTTCACCTTTTCAAAATAAGCAAACAGGGAGGCGGCAAATTTCAGTTTCTTATTCCGGGTCAGGAAGGCTATGATTTTAAGCAGGGGAAGGGGCTTAACAGTCACCTCCTTAATCTCCGGATACAGCCTCTTGCAATAGGCATCCAGCAACTCTTTCATCCTGTACTGCTCCGGACCATACACATAATAAGTATTGTTCTGGGCTCCCTCGGTGGAAAAGCAGTGGCCACCATCTTCCCGAAATCATCTGCCGCCACCCAGTGATAAAGACCGGGCTGCTTTCCCAGGAGGCTTGCCTTTCCGTTCCGGACCATCATCCCGAGCGACTCAAAAAACCAGGTGGGTTTGAAAATATAATAAGGAATCCCGCTTTGTTTAATCATCTGCTCTGCCCTGTACTTCCCGTCAACAAAAGGGAACCAACGGTTCTCCTCCGAAACGGTACAGCCAGAGACCATGCTGATGCGCCCGGTCTTTTTCTCTCTGGCTACTTTTAAGATGGCCTCGGTGGCCTTCACCTCATTAATCCCCGAAACGGAGATATGTACGGCATCACACCCGGTCATGGCTTTATCCAGGTCGGCCGGATCAAAAAGGTCGCCCTGAACAATATCATATTCATTTATGAACATGGAAGGATTCACACTTATGGAAAAGAGCCTTAACTCAAATCCGTATTCATCGAGTCTCCTGATTACCGGACCTGCTAACAAGCCACTTGCTCCAATCACCAGTATTTTTTTTGTTTTTCCCATTTTTGATTTTTTTTTACTTAATTATCAGATGATAGGGCTTAGCTCTCCGGTGAAGACCGGACCGCCATTTTCCTTGCTGCAAAATCAAACAATCTGCCCATGGCCCGTCTGAAAATGTCCAGGTTGACCGGATAATAATAGTCGGACTCAAACCGCCCCTGTTCGGTGAAGTAGGTGTAATCCCTGAAGTTCTCATCCAGCATCATTTTCATGCTGTTCCGGCTCATTCGATAAAGCATCAGCCTGAAAAGGGAAGGCTTGGGATACTCCTGTTTTTTTAGTTTCGCATAATATTTCCCGGCCTGTTTTTTTATGGCCCGATCTGTCTTTTGACGGGCTTCTTCTGTCATCGGCTCCAGGGTCTTTATGACCAGGCCCCTGACCACCTTAAATCCCAGGGCATTCCCCACAAAATCCAGGTATTTTACAATTTTATGACCCCCGTATACCCCCTGGGCCACAATACTGGTGCAGGTTTTCCCGAAATACCGGGGACGGTGGAACAGGTAAGCAAAACGGTCTAGAAAAACCTTCATCACCCCGGATACCTGGAAAGAATAGTTGGGACTGGCCAGAAGGATGCCGTCTGATTGTGTGATTTTGTTTAACAGGAGATCTCTGTCATCCCGCAGGGGGCATAATTCCTCCCCCTTATCCAGGCAGAGTTTGCAACCCCTGCAGAGTTTCAGATTATATTCGCTCAGGGCAACAACCTCGTATTCCACATCGCCCAGCGACTGTAAATGCTTCAAAAAATTCTCAGCGGCCTGGTAGCTGTGCTTTTTTCTGGCACTTCCGACAAATGCTGTAATTTTCATCTTAATGGTTTTAAATGTTTGATACAGCAAAATTACGGCAAGCTTCCGGGGGGATTATTTGACAAAAGTCAAAAAAACGGTCATATGGATCTTCTGATCCGGCTCAGTGTGGCAATATCGATCCCCAGGTAGGAGGCAATATGTTTTAGTGCCACTTTTTGTAGAATATCGGGGTATTTTTTCACAAAGAGCCGGTAGCGCTCGGAGGCTGTAAGCGTCTGCCGTTGAATGGACCGGTTCATCAGGGCATTATATTTAAATTCGTCCACGTCTTTAGCTATCTGCCTCCAGGCCGGAACCTTTTCCATCAGCTCCAGCATCTGCGCATGGGTGATCACATCCATCTCACAATCCTCCATGGCGATGATGTTCTCCCTGGACGGCACCTGGCCACTGAAGCTCTTCATGGAGATTACTACCGTTCCCTGCCGGAAAAAATGAGTGCTTATATCATTGGCCTGATCATCGTAAAAAAACGACCTCATCATTCCGGACCTCAGATAGGCCAGTCTGGAGGCTACCTGTCCCTTCTCCAGGAAAAAAGACCGGGCAGGCAGGGTTTCGGGCCTGAACCTGGAAACCGTTTCCTCCCAGTCCCGGTCCGTAAAACCATAATGCTCTATGAGTCTCTCTCTGAAATCCACCATCAAGGAATTGAAAGAAGGCATAATTTAATCAAAACCGGAGAAAGGGAAGGGCCTGAAGACTAAAAAAAGAAGGCTGTCATAGAATGAAATTCGTCAAAAACAAAAACAACATCACGCACTTCTGAAATGTTTCCTAAATTTGACCTCGCAAATATGGTGGACAAATGGATATTTCCATCTAAGAAGGGTATGATGAAGACAATTTCAGGCAGGATTTTAGAAAGAATGGGATGGACGATAAAAGGTGTTTTTCCGGATATAAAGAAGTCCATAATCATTTTTGCCCCTCACACTGCCCATATTGATGCCTTATACGGGAAATTGGGAATTACAGAATTGGGAATTAAATTTCTGTTCCTTTCAAAAAAGGAATTATTCTTTTTTCCCATGAATATCCTGATGAAGAAATTCGGTTCCATCGCGGTCAGGGGTGTCAAGGATAAAAATGCCATATTCCAGGTTGCTGAATTATTGAACCATGCAGAAGAATTACATATTGTAATATCTCCGGAGGGCTGGGTCAAAAAGGTTCCGGACTGGAATAAAGGATTCTATTACATGGCATTAAAAGCCAGAGTACCCATTGTCGTTGCATACCTGGATTATAAGAAGAAAGAGATGGGAATCAAAGACGTGATCTACGAAGTCGGAGATTATGAGTCCGTTAAAAGCCAGATCAACTCCCTGTATAAAGATGTAACCGGTAAATGTCCCGAACAGTTTGTCCTGCAGGCTTAATATGAAAACTCGCCGTATATCTTAGCCCGGATTGTAGCTCTTTGGCTAAATTACAGTTTTTCGATCTTCCAGTTAAACTTTCAGCCCCTATCTCTATCAAAGCTATAAATTGAGCTAATCCCATGACCTATGGAAAAAGTGACAGTTAGATTGATTAAGAACTTTTCCGGACTCCTGATCCCTGTATTTGTCTTTTGTTTTCAGACCTCTGTGATCAGTCAGGAAAATATCCAGATCCGCAGACTGACTTCTAACATTGAATTCGACGGAATCCCGGATGAGGCAGCCTGGGAATCCATTGAAAATTTCCAGTTAACCATGCACAGGCCTAATTTTGGGAACGAACCCTCAGAAAAAAGTGATGTGAGGATCGGGTATGATGACGAATTCCTGTGGATCGGTGCAAAACTGTTTATGCAGGATGCATCAAAGATCTATGCTGCTTCAAAGAAAAGAGATGAGATGTTGTTTGATTATGATGCCTTTGGAGTCGTGCTGGATTCGTACAACGATAACGAAAACGGGCTGGCGTTCTTTACGGCCCCCACAGGGCTTCGCACCGATTATGCGATTTCAAATGATGCAGCAGGCGGAGGAGGCCCGGGTGGACCAGGGGGCATGAATATCAGTTGGGACACTTTCTGGGACGTTAAAGCGACCCGGGATGATCAGGGCTGGTATGTGGAAATGAGGATCCCCTTTTCAAGCCTGAAATTCAAACCGGAAAATGATGTGGCCACCATGGGCTTGATTATCAGCCGGAACATCAGTGCCAATAATGAGACCGACACCTATCCTCCCATCGATACGAAATATGGTTTTATGGCAACCAATAAGCCATCACAAGCCCACAAAGTGGAAATTTCAGGAGCCAGGCCCACCAGGCCGGTGTATATATCTCCTTATGCAATTGGCGGATTTTCAAGGGAATGGGTGGAAGATGAAGAGGGGCTTAATTACGAAAAAAATGATTATCCCAAATACAATGCAGGGCTGGATGTAAAATATAATATCAACAGCAACCTGACCCTGGATCTAACTGCCAATACGGATTTTGCCCAGGTTGAAGCTGATGACCAGCAGGTGAACCTATCAAGGTATTCTCTATTCTTCCCGGAAAAACGGAAATTTTTCCAGGAAAGATCCAGCCTGTTTGATTTTAGTCTGGGGGGCCGGGCCGATAACCTGTTCTATTCCCGGAATATCGGCCTGGTGGACGGAGAGCAGATCAGGATTTACGGGGGAGCAAGGCTCACAGGAAGGGTCGGGAAATGGGACATGGGCCTGCTGGATATGCAAACCGCACACCATGAGGAGATCGCCGGAGAGAATTTTGGAGTGATCCGGATGAGACGGCAGGTGATCAATCCCAACTCCTACGTGGGGGGAATCTTTACTTCCCGTATCGGGATGGACGGAAAACAAAATTTCTCCTACGGGGTGGATGGAATATTCAGGCTGTTCGGGGATGATTATCTGAATGTCAAATGGGCTCAAAGCTACGATACCGAGATTGACAGTAAGCTGTCATCTCTGGATCCCTCATTTTTCCTGTTCAAGTGGGAGCGCAGGTCCGAGGAGGGGTTTGCCTATGACTTGGATTATAGCTATTCGGGGCAACAATTTAATCCCGGGATCGGTTTTGTTATGCGCAACGGGGTTCATGGTGGTAGTACCCGATTCCTGTATGGCTGGATTCCCGGCGATCAATCCAGATTGTTCAATTACAACTTGAATATCAGGGGGGCCCGGTTTGTCAGGCTTGAGGACGGAGGCCTCGAATCCATGGAAATCTCTCCAGGATTTGAGATCAACACAAAGAATGGTATACATGCAGAGATTTCCACGGAAACGGCCTGGGAGGGCGTCCTCTATGATTTCAATTTATCAGATAGTATTATCATTGAGGCAGGAGAATATACCTTTACAGGCTTTGAGGGCAGATTCGGAACTTCCGAAGCCAAGCGGATCTCGGTCCGCGGTGATGTGTATGCCGGACAGTTCTATGACGGCAACAGATACGGCTTTCAGTCTGAATTTAATCTGAATTTTTCTTCCAGCTTCATTCTCTCTCCGGGTTACGAGTATAATCACCTCGCTTTCCCGGACAGAGAAAGCAATAATCTGCTCAATATTCACGCCTTCAACATAAAGGCACAGGTCATGATCAGCACCAAGTTTTCAGCAAATTTCATGGCCCAGTATGTGAACACGGAAGATGAATTTATCGGAAACTTCCGTTTGAGATATAATCCTCGGGAAGGCAATGATTTTTACCTGGTATATAATGATCTCCGCAGTTTCATCGACCGTAGAGAAATAGTGGGGCATCCGCCTTTTCATGGCAAGACCATAATGCTGAAATATACCCATACCTTTATATTATAAGCGGTTAAATCAATACCTGCTGCTTGAGGTCAATTTCAAGCTTTGAAGAAAGTGTTTTGCTTATGAGTTATAAAATTATCGCTATTCATTTGCAGTATATACATTTTTCATCACCTCTGTCTTACCTTCATTTTCAGCTACTGCATAGCTCGTAAACATCATTACCCCACTGGACCTTCCCGTTAATCCATATCGAAGTACCTTTTTAAATTCTTCACTGCTTATAAAGCTTGGATCATCATGCGCCTGTACTATTGGCCATACTTTTGGATAGGATCCTTTTCTAATATCTAGCCGATTGCATAACCAAAGTATGTGCTCGGAAACCCATTCAGGTGTTCTTCCCATCCTGGCATGGTATACCATCGGAGAAAAAACATCAATAGATTTTTCTAATAAATCAAAGTTCAAACCAAGAATCCGGTGTCTGGCACCAGAAAATTCCTCATCATCCCAGGGACAATGATAAAGTCCAAGGAGTGCCTCTGGTTGAATCTCCTTCATAAGGCTTTTCATTTCCACCGTCCAATCATATATAACCTGACAGCGCCAGTCGCGCCAGAGGTCATCCTTATTATTCAGGATCCACTGTGCCTTCTCCGGAATGGTTCCATCCGGCAGTTTGACCCCGGTATCTTCCGAAAAAGATGTAAGACAATGATTACAAAAACAGGTCTCAGGCAGGATGGGCTCCGGATCTTCAAATTGGGCATGCCAATGCACATAATCCAGCCATACGCCATCCAGATCATATTTCAAAAGCAATTCCCTTAGCTTATCATACCGGTACTTCCGGAAACCTGGCTCAGTGGGACATACACCCATAAACCAGGTAGCTGCCTGAACCTTCTCTCCAAGCTCATTGATTGCCCAGGCTTCGGGGTGTTTATCTACATAGTTTTTACCATTCAATGTGGCAAATTCAGCAAATATCATTAAGCCCTCAGACCTGGCCTTATTAAAAATATCCTGGTTGATTGAACCGCTATGCACAAAAATTGCATTTACCCCTAATTCTTTAAGGGTCATCCCTTTATCCCAGAAGGGCTTGGGACTTCCATATATGCCTTTTATATTCGTAAATTCCTCAGATCTTCTGTCACAGGATAATAATAATAGCAGACCTATGGCAATAAAAGGCAAAATGTATCTTACCCCTTTTCTAAAAGTTGTATTCATAGCGGTCTCATTTGTCATAAATCCTTGTTCTTCACAGAATGTATCCGTTTTCGTTACCTTGCATAATCATAGGTCTGCTTAAGGATTTGCGAACTAAGTTAGTTAAAAATGACTTCCGGCTTTCCTTTTAGTTCATTCAAACCGGCAGGCCCGCAGTCATGACTAACATTTACCTCTGGCGGGCGAAAGAATCTTCAGGACCTTATGAAAAGTAAATCTCCCGGTACCATAGTTTTAAAAATGGAACATATCTCTTAGATTTATGTGGGAATCCTTTCACGATTATTTCAAGTCAGACCCATGGAAATAAAGAATGAGCATAGGTTTTCACAGAATTAATTGAGCGTACTACCCACTTGTTACATATATTCAATTTGCCTTCATAAAGCCTGTAATACAGGTGTTTACAGACAATGCTATCTTGTCCGATTCTTTACTGAATACTGTATATATAACTTACATTGACGTGTTTACATAATATAATATTGAATATCGATAATCCGCCCCGATCTTATAAACAATTAAACCATAGTTTGTTAATAAATATGACACTTTGTTCGAATATATATTTAAATGATACTGTAT
>JARGFM010000042.1 GCA_029210725.1 Bacteroidales bacterium
TCTGAACAACTTGAATTTACTGACTTTTCAGCATTTTCAATGAACAATTCCCTTTTATTTATGAATAATCCAGGCTAAACTCTTCTTCGTAATTTGCTCTTGTTTTTTGAAAGTCATGGTTGTTAAGTTTTATTTGTTAAGCACTTTAAAACTATAAATCAACCGTGACTTTCTTTTTACATCATGCTAAAATCAATTTTACAGAAACAAACTTACACAGCGATTATTTTCACAAATAAAATCACTGAAAATAACTGAATATGCTTCAAAACATCATCATAAAAAACATTGCATAATCCGAAAAATATTTGATGTATATATACGACATATTATAATATGTCGTATATTTACGTCTAAATTTCAGAGCATGGTACAGGCAAAGACGCAATTGTTCGGGAAAGAGCTGACTCATTCAGCACGTTTGTTTCGGGCCTTGTCCCATCCGGCAAGGCTTCGTATCCTGAAGTTCCTGGCAGAAACCAATACCTGTATTACGGGCGATATCTCCGACGATCTGCCTCTGGGAAGAACCACGGTGAACCAGCACCTGGCTGAACTAAAAGATGCAGAACTTATCACCGGCCATATCGAAGGGGTGAAGACCAGGTATTGCCTGAATACTGAAAAAATAGTGGAATTGAGGAATGTTTTGGGAGAATTTCTCAGTTCCCTGGATTTAAATAAATACCACTGCAAATAGCATAAAACGTCCATAACAATTAATTAAAAATTACTTGTGAAAATACTTATTCTATGTACGGGCAACAGTTGCAGGAGCCAGATGGCCCATGGATTTCTGCAATCATTCGACAGTCGTCTTCAGGTGTCCAGTGCAGGTACCGAAGCTTCGGGAAAGTTAAATCCAAAAGCGGTGGAAGTGATGAAAGAGACAGGAATCGATATCAGCCATCACACCTCCGACCAGGTGGATATGTACCTGAAGGACCCATGGGATTATGTGATCACCGTTTGTGGCGGCGCGAACGAAGCCTGTCCGGCATTTCCTGGCAAAGTCAAAAACCGCCTGCATATGGGGTTCGACGATCCGTCGGATGCGACGGGTACTCCGGAATTCATCCGGAGTGAATATTACCGGGTACGGGATGAGATAAGGGAGGCCTTTTACAAACTTTATACAAAAAAAATAAAAACAGAACTATGAAAGCCGAAGAATTAAAACTGATCGTTCAGGAGAAATATGCGGACATTGCCTCCCGGAGTCATATAAAGAATCCGTCATCCTGCTGTGGGAGCACCGGGTGCTGTGACGATACGGATTACACGATATTCAGCGATGACTATACGCAGTTAGAAGGATATAATAAAGACGCCGACCTGGGGCTGGGATGTGGAATTCCCACCGAATATGCGGATATTAAAAAAGGAGACCATGTGCTGGACTTAGGTTCTGGTGCCGGCAATGATTGTTTTGTCGCCCGGACCCTGGTCGGTGAAACCGGGAAAGTAACCGGGGTCGATTTTACCGACGAGATGCTTCGCAAAGCGAATGAAAACATGGCAAAGACCGGTTTCCGGAATATTGAGTTCATAAAGGGGGACATTGAGGAGCTGCCTCTTCCGGACGATCACTTTGATCTTGTGATCAGTAATTGCGTTCTGAACCTGGTACCGGACAAGTCCCGGGCATTCAGTGAAATATTCAGAGTATTAAAACCAGGGGGGCATTTTTGCATTTCCGATATAGTGCTAAGCGGCAAGCTTCCTGAAAAACTCAGGGACGCAGCAGAAATGTATGCCGGCTGTATTTCAGGGGCCATAGAGAAAGAAGAATACCTGGATATTATCCGGAAGCAGGGATTTCATCATCCGGAAGTCAAAAAAGAAAAGGAAAGCGCCATTCCGGATTCGATACTCTTGAACTACCTCTCCATGGATGAGCTCCATACTTTAAAAAAGAACGGGGTCGGGATATTCAGTATCACCGTGAATGCAGTTAAATAATCCACCCTTATCCCGATGATTCTGTATGGAAAAGCAAATAAAGCATATCGGATTCTTTGAAAAATACCTGACCCTCTGGGTGGCTCTTTGTATCGCAACCGGGATTGCCATCGGACATTTTGCCGGAAGCAACATGGAGGTATTAAGTAAGCTGGAGCTATTCAGAGTAAATATCCCTGTAGCTGTTCTGATCTGGCTGATGATCTACCCGATGATGCTGCAGGTCGATTTTTCAAGTATCAGGAAGGTGGGAAGGCGCCCCAGGGGCTTGATCCTGACCCTGGTGGTCAACTGGCTGATAAAACCTTTTACCATGGCATTTTTTGCATGGATCTTTTTTACAAAACTCTATGCAGCATTTATTTCGCCGGAACAGGCAGGAGAATATATTGCCGGTGCCATTCTTCTCGGGGCGGCACCCTGCACCGCTATGGTATTCGTATGGAGCTACCTGTCGGACGGCGATCCGAACTACACCCTGGTACAGGTATCTGTCAATGACCTGATCATCCTGGTGGCATTTGTTCCCATCGTTGGATTGTTGCTTGGGATTACCGATATAACAATCCCTTACGACACGCTTGTGGCAAGTGTGGTGATTTTCGTTGTAATCCCGCTGGGAGCAGGATACCTGACTCATGTGATGCTGATACGCAGAAAGGGTGAGGAATGGTTTAAATCCGTATTCCTGCCAGGGTTCCGCCCTGTTTCTATCATTGCCCTGCTAAGCACCCTGATACTGCTGTTTGCCTTCCAGGGTACCACGATCCTGGAAAAACCACTGATCATACTGCTTGTTGCCGTTCCTCTGATTATCCAGACTTATTTTATCTTTTTCATTACCTGGTTTGGGGGAAGATTCCTGAAACTTCCCTATGCCATCTGCGCTCCTGCTTCCATGATCGGGGCAAGCAATTTCTTTGAACTTGCTGTAGCAGTGGCTATTGCTCTTTTTGGCCTTCAGTCACCTGCCGCAATGGTCACCGTTGTCGGAGTGCTTGTAGAGGTCCCGGTGATGCTCTCACTGGTGCGACTGGCAAACAAATGGAAGTATTAGAAGGTTAAAACCCTGGCATCCGATTTCAGATAATCTGTAAGAGCTTTCCCCATGCCCTTAACTTCAAAGCCAAGGTTCTTCAGATCATCGTCAACTTCATAAGCGCGGGCACAGGCGATACAGGCTTCTATGATGACCCCGTCATCCTGCATGGCCTTCAGTTTCTCCTGGATCAATCTGTTTTCTGAAGCCAGTTTTGCGGAGGGGCCCCAGATAATAAGGGTGACTTCAGAAAACCAACCAGCAGTTTTTGCTGCATGGGCATACATAAAAACCATACGCTCGGCAAGATAAGGGTCGTCGCTGGACCAGACTATTACAAGTTTATCCGTGTCGCCTGTCTCGTCATTCGATTGGGCCATTGTGTCTGAAAAACTCATGAGTACGAATAATGTAAAAAAAGTATAGAAGATTTCTGTTTTCATTGTATCATACTTTTTTAAGATGAAACTATATTTCCCACCGCTATTTCTGCTCCTTATTCAGCTGTTTAAGCACTGCCAATAGAAGCCCGGCACTCAAGCGGGTCCTGTAATCAGGATTGATGTATTCAAAGGTGATTTTCCCGCTAGTGTCGGTCACAAAAACAGAAGGCACCGGCAAAAAGCCGTCATTCAATCCACCCGACCATTCAAAAAGCCTGTCGAAGGCTCCTTCCGGTGCTTTAAACGCTATACCCATCGCTTCGATAAGTTCCCCTTCAGAGTCAGAATAGAGGCTGTAGGCCAGCTTTTGTTTTCCGTCCGTGGACTTCAGGTTCTCTGGCGAATCGGGGCTGATGGCAATAATCTGGTAACCAAGACCTACTACATCGTTTTGGACTCCCTGTATTTCAGCCAAATGGGCATTGCAAAACGGACACCATCCTCCGCGGTAAAACAAAATCACAGAAGGTTTTTGTCCGATTACTTCCAACAACTTAATCGCATTGCCATCGGGTGTTCTAATTACAGCGTCGGGCAAGGTTTCTCCAATCAGTAACGGCGAGATATCCTCCGCTTTTTCAGCTAACTGTGCTTCTGCCGAAAACAAGGCAAACAGCATAAGACTCAACAATAATGTTAACTTTTTCATTTCGTGTTCTTTCGTTTGTTATAAGTTTCTTACAGGAATCCGGTACAAAGTCAGGCACTTGAATTAACCCGGCGTGGCCTCCCATTGATAATTCACAATTTGCTCATCCAGAGGTGTATGCGTGATATGATTTACATAATTGCTGATTATCTTCTGAGCTATCCCCACCACTAGTTCCAACACATGTTTCCGGGTATAACCCGCATCAAGGAATTTCTGAATTTCTTCTTCCGATGCCCAGCCGCGCTTTTCTACCAACAATTCGGTAAATTTTCTGAGTGCCTGCCATTTTTCGTTTTTTATTAGTTGTCCTGTCCGCAGAGCTTCGATCATCTCATCCGGGAGTTTGAACATTTCTGCCACCATGGAATGAATAGCCATGCAGTACTGGCACTGGTTGTGGTAACTCACCGTCAGCCACACAATATTCTTCTCCTCCGGGCTCAAGGATGTTTCTGTAAAAAGCTGGGTCATTTGTGCATAAGCTTTTAATAACTCAGGCGATTCAGCCATTATCCTATATAAATTGGGGAGAAATCCATTTTGTTCTAAGGCTCCGATTAGAATTTCCTTTGTTTTTTCTGGAGCAGTTTCAGGGGTATGTAATTTGAATCTTACCATAGGGATCTTGTTTTTTATTCTAAGCAATTGCTTTGTATTTGGTAAAAAATTTATTTGACCTGCCTTAAAGCCACTTCCACAAAATCCTTTACCTGTCTTTTATTCCATATTTTACCCATCACAGACATTCCCTGCAGGACTCCAAGAAAGAAATTTGCCTGTTTTTCGATATCCGTATTTTCCGGGATTTCCTTTTTTGCAACTGCATTCTGCAATAGCCTGAGGAGCATGTTTCGGACAAAATTGTAATGCCGGATAATCTCCCGCGCAATATCCGGGTCTTTTTCACCCAGCTCTCCTGCAGTATTCACGACCAGGCAACCCTTTTTTTCTTCCTCCGTTCTATGGACAACAATTGCATTTCTCAAGAAAATTTCCAGTTCGGCATATCCGGATCCTTCCTGTAACAAAGGCTGAAAGCTGTTTTTAATAACAAATTCACGGTATTTACGAAGGGCCTGGATAAACAAATTCTTCTTGTTTTTAAAAGAAGCATAGATCGAAAACTGGTTGATGCCCATTTCTTTTTCCAGCAAACGTACCGAGGTGCCCTCGTATCCGTACATCCAAAAAACATTCATGGCCTTTTCAAGCACCTGATCATCGTTATATGTTTTATTCCGGGGCATATTGAATCTAAATAGACCTCAATGCTAAGCAATCGCTTTGAAATAAGCAAATTTCTAATTATAATCTTTGGTTCTAACAATCAGCTATGTACAAATCCACCAGGTCATTTTGGTTAGCCTTAACTCTCGCTTTAAGTCTGTTAATCATTGTATCCGCTTATGTTTATTTGAATTACGAGGTGAAAAAAGCCAACCTGGCCAAGGGCCAGGAACTGGAAGCCATCGCCAGGCTGAAATCGGATTGGATTTCTAACTGGATTATAGATCAATTGTTTGATGCTAAAGTGATTGCACAAAACGGGATTCTGATTGCCCGGCTTGAAATATGGCTGAATGAACCCAGCGCGGAGAATAAGCGGAGAGTGAGCCAATTTCTGGAAATTATAAAAGCGGAACACGGGTATGAAGGGATCTTTATCGCCGGGGAAGCCGGCAAATTTTTACTTTCTTCCAACGGAAAGGAATATTCCATGGCTCCCTTTCTGAAGGAAAAGGTGCAACAATCCCTGCAAAGCCAATCGGTTTTGACAACAGATTTGTACTGGTGCCCTGTTCACGATACAATCCATATGGATTTTATTTCCCCGCTAAATCTGCCGGGCCGCGCAGGAACAGAGGCCCTGGTATTTCAATTCGACCCGAATAAGTTCCTATACCCGCATGTCCAATCATGGCCAACGGTGAGTAAAACTTCAGAAACCCTCCTGTATAGAGTTTCCGGAGACAATATCCTGTTCTTAAATGAATTGAAACATAAAAAGAATACGGCTCTGAAATACACCCTGCCCTTAACGGAAAAACAAGTAGTGGCTGTAAAGGCGGTAAATACAAGCCTCGAGGGATTTGTTGAAGGCAAAGATTACAGGGGTAGAGAGGTTCTGGGATATGTTAATAAAATCCCTTATACCGAGTGGGTCATGGTATCAAAGACAGATAAAAAAGAGTTGTTCTCCTCGCTGTATCATGAGATGGCCATAGTTATTTTTATGGTGGCTTTTCTCCTCCTTTTTCTGGCAGCAGGGATGGCTTTTTTATACAATTCCCGTCAAAAATCGATTTATAGGGATTTATACAAACAGCAGGAATATTACCGTATTACCCTTAACAGCATCGGGGATGCGGTAATTTCAACCAACCACCTCGGAAAAGTGGAATTTCTGAATCCGGTGGCGGAAAAGATTACCGGCTGGATGAACCGGAAAGCTCAGGGAAAAAATCTGGAGGAAGTCTTCAAAATCATAAACGAAGAAAGCAGGCAGGCAGTTGAAAGCTCTGTTCAAAAGGTATTACGTGAAGGGAATGTGGTGGGTTTGGCCAATCACACCGTATTGCTTTCGAAAGACGGGAGAGAAATTCCCATTGCCGACAGTGGTGCCCCCATTAAAAATGAAAAAGGAGAAATAACCGGAGTGGTGCTGGTCTTCCGCGACCAGAGCGAGGAAAGAGAGTACCTGAACAAAATAAGTCAAAGCGAGGCTCAATATCGCGAATTGGTTGAATCGACCGATGCCATCGCCTGGGAATATGATTTGGTTAAAGATAAATGGATATATGTAGCCCCCCAGGTAAGCGATAAACTGGGCTGGCTTCCGGCGGAATGGACCAATCTGGAATTCTGGAAAAACAACGTTCATCCCGATGAGAGGGAAGAGGTCACCTCTTATTGTTTTGAATGTACAGCCAAAGGGGAGCCACACTCCCTGGAATATCGTTTCAGAAGCAAAGATGGTCCATATATCTGGCTGCGTGATATCGTCTCGGTTGAACTGCAGGAAAACAAGCCGGTTATACTTCGCGGAGTGATGTTTGATATTTCGGAAAGAAAAAATGCCGAAATTCAACTTAAAGACAGGGAGTTCTGGCTATCTGAGTCACAAAGAGTAGGAAAAATTGGCTCCTATGATTTTGATATAGTTAAAAACCATTGGTCCTCCTCGGAAGTACTGGATCAGATTTTTGGTATATCAAAAGAAAATTCGCATTCACTTGCAAGCTGGTTTGCCCATATTCATCCGGAACAAAGACAGGAGATGCAGGAATATTTCCAAAATGAAGTGCTTAAAGCAAGAAAACCCTTTGACAAAGAGTATAAAATTATCCGGCAAAACGACGGGGCAGAACGATGGGTCTGCGGGCTGGGTGAACTCCGTTTTAATGAAAAGGGGGAACCGGTCGGAATGTTCGGCACCATTCAGGATATCACCGAACGGAAATTATTTAGTCAGCAACTTCTGGAAAGCGAGGAGCTGGTCAGGAAAGCGGTCTTGCTGGCCCCCATACCAATGATGGTTCATGATGAGGAGGGGAATGTCCTGAACATCAGTGAAGGCTGGACACACTTTTCAGGGTATACACTGGAAGATATTCCCACCCTGAAAGAATGGACAGAAAAGGCATACGGAGGTAAAGCCATTGAAGTTGAAGATTATGTGACCGGATTGTTTAATGAGGATGAAACCATACTGAGCGGTGAATTTGAAATAGCTGCAAAATCGGGCGAAAAAAGAATCTGGAACTTCTATACCACCCCGCTTGGAAAATTGAACGACAAAACTAAATTAATGCTCAGCCTGGCGCCTGATATCACACAGCGAAAAAGGGTGCAGGTCGAATTGGAAGAAGCAAAAGAAAAAGCCGAGGAGGGCGAACGATTAAAAACTGCCTTTCTTGCCAACATGAGTCACGAAATAAGAACCCCGCTGAATGGCATTCTCGGTTTTACCAACCTTATTGCCAGGGATGATAATATGACCAGTGATAAAAAAAAGTGGTATGCTTCCATCATTAACAAAAGTGCAGAGGGGCTGCTAAAAATCATCAATGACATCCTTGATATTTCGAAGCTCGAAACCGGGAAAGCCATTATTGTACCGGTACCCTTTGATATTGATAAAACATTTTTTACCCTTCATTCGATTTTTCAAAAAAAGCTGACTGATACCGAAAAGAAAGCGGTGAGATTGATTCTTAAAAACCCCGGTGAGCCGCTGGTGTTTCATACGGACGAAACAAGGCTGATACAAGTTTTTTCCAATCTTCTGGATAACGCATTGCGCTTCACTTCCAAGGGCTCTATCACTTTTGGAATATCCGGAATACAAGGGAACAAAGCAGAATTTTTTGTGGCAGATACGGGGATCGGAATCGCCAAAGAAAATCAGGAGGCCATTTTCGATCGCTTCAGTCAGGGCGATTTACAATCAAGAAGTTATGGCTGAACCGGACTTGGCATAACCATCATAAAAAAATTACTGGAACTTATGGGTAGTGAAATTACGGTGGAATCGGAAATTGGACAGGGCGCCTGCTTCCGCTTTCAACTCCCTTATCTGGCTTCGAATTTCATCGAGGAAGATGTAAAGGGCGAAAAACCGGCTGCTTCTGTCCGGCTAAGTAAAGACTGGATACTTATTGTCGAGGATGATTTAATAAGCAGGCTCTATTTTCAGCAGATTCTGGCCAATCATTCGGCGGAATTAATTTTCGCTGAAACCGGCAAAGAAGCTTTGCTTCTTTTTGAAAACCATCATCCGGACGTCGTTTTAATGGATATCCGGCTTCCCGATATAAACGGGCTGAAAGTAGTGCAAATGATCAGGAAAAAAAACAAAAAAGTTGTCATTATTGCACAAAGTGCTTACGCCATGCCGGGTGACAAGGACAAAGCGCTGAAAGCGGGATGCAACGATTTTATCCCCAAACCCATTGATTCAGAGCTTCTCATTGAAAAACTCATGTAATTCCGGGACAGGTGCTCTCCGTGTATTTTCTTCGAAAATTCTCTGATATCTCACCTGTTTCCCATTATGGTTCAATGTCACTTCCAGGCAGTTACTCGGATAATCGACAGAAGTGGAAGCTTCAGTTTCATGTTTTTCTCCCAGGGCACTTCTGTAAACACCCTTGCACTCAATAACACCATCCGGTGCATAACGGGTCATTCTTAATACACCTTCTTCAAAATCACAGGCAAACCACGACCCGGCACCCTCTCCACTCAACCATTGAGCATTTTCAGGGATATTCGGGTGCCTGACAGGCTGAGGAAGCGTTGAGGAAAGCTCCGGTTTGCTCAAGGGACGAACGGGGATAAACGGTGTATTATTTCTTAATACCGGAATAACTGTTTGGCCCCGGAGGGCATTAACATTGGATAAGGGCGTTGGGGTTAAAGGAATGAAATATTTTAACTGCATCCTACGGTACCAATCCGGCTTCCCTGAGAGAATAACGGTATGGACAAATCTTGAACAATTGCTGCCTCCTGAAATAAAGGGTCCGTAAGGAACCGGACTTTCCTTCTGCATCCGGATTGCATTCATCATTGAATCATTAAAATTTATGCGGCTATAAGAAGCATAGAGGGCTCCTTCGCCATGACAGGCTGGATTATACTGCAATTCCTCCAGGATCTCACGTACATTGAGAATAGATGTTCCGTCACCGGAAATCTTTGGAGTAGTATTCATGATAAGATCATGATCAGTATCTACCGAACGGACCCTTCCGTGCTTAAAGGGTGCATGGTACCTTCCAAAATCGAAATAATGACACTTTTCGTTTACTCCATCAACCAGAACCAAAGCTGCATGTCCGGCCCTGTAATAATTGTTCCTGTTTATACCCAGCCAGCGGGTCACCGGATCATACCATGAACCAGGTTCCTTACAAAAGGTCTGTGGCCAGGCCAAAACAAGGGCAAATCCTGTATAGCGGTGTTTGTTGCTCATATCTTTTTCAAATGTTCCGACCTTTCGACCAGGTCAAGATATTTCATGGCAAGGGACCCTTTATCGGGACTTACCTGGGTAATACTCACCGTTTTCAATTCATCATCCCGGCGCATAATAAGATTAACTCGTTCATCGGGTGTATGCCGCCCGGAATGAAAGGAGAATACCTGTTCCGGGCTTATCCCCATACCCTGTTCAATGAGAAATTGCTTAAACCAATGTTGCCGCAGGTTCCGGTCAGTTTCAGAATAAAGGGTAACGGACGACCAGAGATAAGGCCTTTTCGGGTCCAGATTTTTCAGGTATTTCTTTGAGCCGTCCCAGGTAAACTCCGAAAATTCAGATATTTCACCGTCCTTCAGATCAATGGTCACCACTGTAAATGGTTCTGTCCGTGAAAGATCGTAATAACTGAAAAAGATCATCGGGGTCTGCAGAGAGGCAACCAGATCGACCAGCACCCTGCCTCTGCTATGGGTATGATGTGTTTGTTTTTCATGAGGTGCAAATCCACCGTTCAGCAAGCATGCAAGACGACCGTTATCACTTGCAGCGATCCATGAGCCTCCGGCCACCGCATCTTTAGGATAACACAGTTGCACCCGTCCAATGTTATAGACCCTGGGTGCAATTGTATCACGATGCACCCGTTCATCCCGGTTTGAGGTAAGAATAAAACCTCTATCGCTCCGGGGAGGTATATAACTTACCGTGCACATGATGTATCTCTGTAACGAATGGTTGAATATGCCACTCCAAAATGTTCATCGGTGAGCTCCGGCAGGCCCATCCCAATAAGACCGGCCTTAATGAGGGCCTGATGGTGAATGCTATGCTCAATGCAATACGCCAGTTCTCGGCCCACTGAACTTATGTTGCTTTTCATACCTGATGAATCTGCAGTGAAATCTCCTTCAAACAACACCGGATCTTCTTCGCTGAGCAGGTCCAGGCTTTTTGTAATTTTTCTGATTACTCTGCCGGCATACTCCGTTTCATTCTCAATACGCAGATCCCGTCTGCGTTTGTCGTAACTAATAACTCCTTCAATCGATCCGGAGATCATCAGCAGGTAGAATTCCAGGATATGCCGGATGTGTTGTCCTACGGATGCTCCGTATAATACTTCAGCTTTGCCCTTATAAGCATCGACAGGAATTTTCTGCAAAAGGTCATACAGTTGTTCAAGATTCTCTTTGGCCACTTTTTTCATTATGATCTGGATTTTGAATAAAAAAACTCCCACTTTCCTGAAATTGGTCGGGAAACATCCAAAATCTGACAACTAAACAAAAAAAAGTATTTGTGACGCTATTGAGAACTCATTATGAACACCTGCTATTCATAGATCTCGGTATCCGGATGAAATGCAAACCAGGCAAAAGCAAAATGGTTTCCGTGCACGAGCGGCCACAAAGATTCTCCTTCCAGCTCTCCTGAAACACACTTTCCGGTAATGCTCCAGAGGGAACCTGTCTGATCATCCAAAAAGCCTTCCGCTTTCTTTTGAAATGTTAATTTCCTTTCACCAATAAGCGGACTGAACACCGTGACGGATCCGACTTCCCTGGATTCCGATATTTGAGATTCATCCAGGACGGAAACCGTTTTTGAAGTATAAAAAATAACGATGTCCCTGCCCTCAAAATGATCATTTATAACTCCTTTCGTCTGGATGACGGACCGTGGATAAATTTTATATTTCCCGTGTACATGGATATCAATAACTCTCTCCATGGCAGGAAGGCGCGGATCTACTTCGCCCGAATACAATCTGGGTTGGCTATTTCCCAAATCGTCATATCCGGTATAAGGATTAGTCCCGTATTCCATGCTCCGACCGGTGTTGGTTGAAAGGATGCGTCCATCCGGGTAGGTTTTAATGAATTCCTCCATGGAAATAATCATGGACGGCAAATAAGTCAGCTGTGCCCCGGCCAGTTCCCCCACAAGCGCTTCACCCATAAATTGCTGCCACCAGCTTTCCGTTTGCCTGTCCCACATCACCAAATCACTGTTCCGGAGCATGCCGGATACTCCAAAATCAAGGAGCCACTGCTTTCCATTGAAAGCCAGTCGCCGGTCAAATACAATGGCCGCATTACACAAAGGACAATAGCTTGCAGCAACAGGTATTCCTCCAAGACTGTCGTTCACAATTTCATGATAGGTCAATATGCTCAGAGGATAGGCTTTTGCCTCTCCGTCAATCTCAACCGCTATAACCGGCTCATGTTTAAAAAATACCGCAGAGGCCTTCCCTGCTCCCCAGAATTTGGGTTGATCGATAGGGGGGATTCCATCAGGTTTAAGCAGCGCCGTAAATTCTTCCAGGGAGACAGTTCGTCTTGAAGTGTCCGTATTCCAATGAATATCAAGGTTTCTGGGATTCTTTTGAGCCATCAGTGCATTTGAAAATAATGTTAACCAAAAAAAGAATGTGAAAATTTTGCTTTTCATAGCTTCTCCGTATTTATTAGTTTCAGCTTATCGACTACCCTTACACCAGGAACACATCTGTCATTAGCTCCAATAAGGCGGTCCCTTCATGCTCCAGTATTTCCTGCATAGCCCCGGGAAGTTCGGTCCTCTCATTCACCCGGATTCCCAACGCTCCACATCCCTTTGCATACTCTGCAAAATCCGGATTGACCAGGTCTGTAGCAAACACCTCCAGTTCTCCTGAACGTTGTTCTTTGGAGATCTTTCCAAGTTCATGATTGTTAAGAAGGATCAGCTTGATATTCATGCCATATTTTACAGAAGTGGTCAGCTCAGCCATATATTGTGCAAAACCCCCATCTCCGGCAACGGCAACGACCGGGCGTTTACCACGGGTCGCTGCCCATGCCCCCATTGCCGCCGGAAAAGCAAACCCGATGGAACCCAAGTAGCCCGACATAAGAAAGCTTTGCTGCCTGCATTCAAAATATCTTCCCAGGGAATACGCATTGTTCCCGACATCCACACAAATCACCGCATTTTCAGGTACCAGCCGGGAAAGATTCTCAAATACAGCGATAGAACTTATCCCATTACCCCGGTCTTCCTTAAGTCTATTCATCTTTTCCTCCAGCCAGATCTTCCGCCTGGCATTCAGTTCAGGGACCTGATCTGCAGTATTCAGTTTGCCTTCCAGTTCCCGGGATATCAGATCAAGGGTGACTGAAATCTCTCCCAGCACCGGGGCATCAATTTTGTGGAATTTACTCAGCGAAAGCGGATCGAAATCTATCTGAATAGTCGGTTTTTTTGGCGTAATCCCGGTATGGTTGGAGAAAGAAGCCCCCAGTACGATCAACAGGTCACTTTCGTTCATAAACCAGGAGGCAACCGGGGTTCCGCTTCTTCCCAGTACGCCCGCAGCCAGGGGATGTGCATCGGAAATCAGGCCCTTGCCTTTGAAGGTGGTCAGCACCGGAGCCTTCAATCGTTCAGCAAAAGGCAGAACGGCCTCCATATGAAATCTCGCCCCATGTCCGACGATTAAAACCGGTCTTCTTGAATTCCTGATAAGTTTCACTGCTTCCCCGAGGCTTTTTTCTGAGGGAGCATAATCCGGAAGACTGATTCTTCCTTCAGGCGTTTGTGCCTTTTCCTCCCCGGCAGGGATCTCCTGGATTTCATCCGGGAAAGTAAGATGTGAAACATCCCGTTTTAAAACGGCATGCTTTACGGCCAGTGCCATCAGTTCGGCATGCCGGCTGTCCGTCTGTACCCGGTGGTTGAATTCTGCAACGGTCTGAAATGCCCGGACCAGATCCACCTCCTGGAAATTCCCGGTACCAACCACCTGGGTGGCTACCTGCCCTGTTAATGCAAGTATGGGGGCCCGGTCAACCTTGGCATCCCACAAACCCGTATACATATTGGTGGCCCCGGGACCTGCAATGGAAAAGCAGGCGGCAGGAGTGCCGGTCAGCTTGCCGTAGGCACTGGCCGCAAACGCGCCGGCACCTTCGTGACGGACCCCTATGAATTTCAGCTTTCCCTTTTCATCCTGTCGTCTGAAAGCATCGGCCAGTCCAAGGTTCGAATGTCCCACCATTCCAAATACGGTGTCTACCCCCCAGTTTACCATGGTTTCGGCCATAACATCCGAAACTGTGGGCTCTTGCAGTTTTTCCTCCTCAACTCCCACATATATTCCATCCTCTCTCTCCTCCACCGGATAAGGATGAGCACCATCATCGAAGCCCGGAGCTAATCCGGTACAGGGGTGATAATCCCATCCATGCCAGGGGCATCGTAAAATACCGTTCTCTATACTCCCCTCACCCAGCGGACCTCCCTGGTGCGGACACTGATTATCCAGCGCACAAAGTTTTCCTTCAAAATGGGAAAGTGCAATTTGTTTCCGGCCGGCTGTCACCGTTATCACCCGGTTCTCCGCCAGCTCTGATCTGCTGTTAAGTACTTTGTAAAAGCTTAGATTCTTTTTCATCGCCTTATTTCGCATGATGTAAAAACCAGGAGGATGCCTGTTCGATAAAATTCCGGATTTGTTCCAAAGCCTCCCCGTAAGAATGCTTCGAAATATCGCTCAGTGGAAGGACTGCGCCCTTCCAGTGTTCTCCTGTTTCCCAATGACCAGCAGAGAGCCCTGGCAAGCCCTGAAACGAGCCGGCCATTCCGTCTCCATAGCCCGACAGGTAGAAATATGGGGCTCCAACCATGGAATCCTTCATGGCCAGCCCAAAACCCAGTCCAAGTTGCTTATTAACCAGGGTATAGATGCCGGTATCGAAATGGTGCGGCCAGATCCGCACCTCGCTCTCCGACTGTAAATATCCCAGCATATCGAAGCATGCAATATTCGCCAGGCCGCGATAATAGCCCCATTGTTTAATGCCACTTTCTGAGAGCTCTTCGTCGTTGATGCTTCTGATCCCATAAGCGGGAATTCCAGAATGCCCCGGATCCTCCAGCCCCTCTATGTCCATCCCGCTTTTTAACAGGTATTCACCGGTTCCGGCCAGTAACTCTTCCAGCCCTGCATTTAACAGGGGTACTTCCCATAACACGGATTTTGACTGATCCTGCCATTTAAAAGCCAGTGTGTTCAGGTCCAGAAAACACAGGAGTTTCCCCTGCGGAGTATCGATCCACCTTCCGGAGATGACCCGTCTAATCGGATCAAAGTATAGATTGGTGTGGCTGGCATCTTCCTGAGCCGGAACGAATGTGCGGTTTATCCTGGCAATCACCTGGCTTAGCCAGTGGAGTTGGCTGTCTGTTTTAAGGTAGACCTGCATAATTGATTCCTGTTAATTGATGTATATCATGATTCACTGTGGTCAGATCATTATAACTGAACTCTCTGAAGGATGAATGCCCGCAGGCCCTCGCAACCACTTTCATCAGTTCGTTAGTGGCTCTGAGAAAATTAAACAATTGTTTTGCGGAAGTTTCTATAAGGATCCTGCTTCGTAGACTCTCCTTTTGTGTGGCCACGCCCACGGGACAATTGTTGGTATTACAGGCCCTCATTCCCAGGCATCCGATGGCCTGCAGGGCAGAATTCGAAACGGCAATTGCATCAGCACCCATCATCAGGGCCTTCACAAAATCGTCTGCAATCCTCAATCCTCCGGTTATTATAAGGGTAAGGTGACTGGCCCCGATCTTGTCCAGGTGTCTTCTCGCACGTGCAAGAGCAGGAATGGTGGGTACATTGATGTTGTCCCGCAGAATCGTAGGTGCCGCACCGGTCCCTCCTCCCCTACCGTCAAGGATGATATAATCGGCACTCGCCTCCACGGCAAAATCGATATCGGCTTCTATGTGACTGGCCGCGATTTTGAATCCCACAGGAATCCCACCAGTAATTTCCCTGACCTGATCGGCCATTTTCTTAAAATCAGCGGGGGTGACCAGATCGATGAATGTTGCGGGCGAAATTGCCGCTTCGCCCGGTTTAAGGCCACGCACACGGGCAATTTCATCGCTCACTTTTTCTCCCGGAAGATGCCCCCCGGTTCCTGTCTTCGCTCCCTGTCCACCTTTGAAATGAAAAGCTTGTGCCATTTTCACCTTATCCCAGTCAAAGCCGAATTTCCCGGATGCAAACTCATAGAAGTAACGGGAGTTGTTTTCCTGTTCCTCAGGAAGCATACCCCCCTCTCCGCTGCAGATGCCTGTCCCCGCCATCTCAGCCCCCCTGGACAATGATATCTTGGCCTCTCGCGACAACGCTCCGAAACTCATATCAGAGACAAAAACCGGTATCTCAAGCTCCAGGGGCCGCCGGGCCGCAGGACCAATAATCACCTTGGTATCCACCTCATCTGCATCCAGCAAGGGTTTTGTTGCCAGCTGAGCTGGCAGGAACAGTATCTCGTCCCATTTTGGCAGGAGGTTCCTGTTTACGCCCATCGCCGCACTCGGGCCGTGATGACCGTAATTGCTTAAGCCGTTTTTCGAAAGCTCATTGATATAGGAAGTATAGGGCTCCGTATTCTCAGGATGGGTATCGGCATAAGCACCCAAATACTCATCGCGTTGAAAAGCCTGCGGGTGTTCCCTGAGATAGTCCTCGATCTCCAGCCGGTCGATAAATACGATATCATTTTCAACCTGTGCGGTGAATTTGTGCAATACCTCCTCATGGTTATATTCACTAACCCCGGTATCGTAACGGTAATCCCAGCCGTGAACACCACAAATGAGCTTATCCCCTTCGATGTAGCCGTCGGCCATCAATGCTCCCCGGTGCAGGCAGCGGCCGTTGAGTACAGAAACCGCATTACCATACCGGACTACAACAAGATCCAGCTTATCGATCAGATAGTGCACGGGTACTCTTTCCCTTAGTTCGGAAAAATTACAAAGTTTTACTCTTTTAGTCATATTGATCATGGATTATCCGCTATAAATAAAATGAACCAGGGAAAACCATTTACCTTGATCTATATGGATTCCCTGTATCGACAACCCGGAAACATTCGCCAGCTCCTGGATATCTTCGTGGGTAAATTTACGGGAATTCTCCGTGTGGATGGTCTCTCCTTTTTTAACGAAAATTTTTTCCTTGAACCGGTGACTCTCAATGGTCTGATTTTTCAAGGACTTCAGGTGCATTTCGATCCGGGATCTCTCTGAATTGAAAAATGCCAGGTGTTTGAAATTTTCCGCGATAAAATTAGTACCTGCAAGCCGGTTGACAACAGTCAGGATATTCTTGTTAAATGCTTCGGTGATACCCCGGTCATCGTTGTAAGCCAACTCTAAGGTGTCTTTATCCTTCACCATGTCCAGGCCGATCAAAAAGGAGTCTCCCTTGCTCATTGACCGTTTTACATGCCTGACAAATTCTAAGGCTTGATCATTTTCAAGATTTCCCAGGGTACTTCCGAAAAAACATATGATACTATTACCCTCTCCCGGTAAAGCCTCCAGATGTTTCATGAAATCCGCAAGTATACCATGAACCCGGAGCCCGGGATACTTCATTCCCAGTTCCCTCGAAGATTTCAGTATCGCTGCTTCGCTGATATCTACAGGGAAATACCGGATCCCTTCCAGTTGGCTTTCCTGAAAAGAATCCAGAAGTATACAAATCTTTGAGCAGTCACCACTTCCCAACTCCACGATATCGGGATTTTCATGCTGAGCAATAATATCCTGTGATAAGCGCTTCAAAATCGACTTTTCGGTCCGGGTCGGATAGTATTCCGGCAAAAGGCTTATCTCTTCAAACAACTGTGAACCCCTTTGATCATAGAAAAAACGGCTGGAAATGGTTTTCTGCTCAGCAGACAAACCTGAGAATATTTCTGTGGCAACGTCCGCCTCCTTTTCTGCATGCAGATAATTATTGAAGGTGATATTCATTACATCGGCCGAATGATAGATTTCAACAGTATCTGTATGATTGAATGATTGCTTCATATAATTATCCTTCCAGGATTAAACCAATGTTACGAACATAAAGATTCCTATAACTAAAAACAGAATTGAGATGCCAACCTTCATCAGATTCTCCGGCAGCTTTTTTTGAAGGCGGGGGCCGATTTGTCCCCCGATTACCACACCGGGTATGGTAAACAACACAATATTCAGAACCTGACTGAGCACTTCTTCTCCCTGCCGGATAAATTCATAAAAATGCCCTGCGGAGGCAACCAGAACTGTAATTACCACCACAAAAACAGATGTAGCTACAGCCACGGGTGTCGGAACCTTACATCTTGCTACCAGCTGATATTCCTGCAATTCTGCCAGACCTACCGAGATCATCCCGACAAATGCCCCGCCAACACCTGCAAACAACCGACCCATGTTCTTATTACATACCGTGTAACGAAAAACCCTGCCGGAACTGTCGGTCAATTCAGATTCATAATTTTTCTCAAACTCTTTGACATTAAGTTCTTCCTGCTTTTCCCTTTCTTCCCGTCTCCAGGCGGTGAAAAGCTGGGATCCAATGAACAACAGTCCGCTTGCAAAAATGGCTTTCAACACCAGATCCGGGAAAAAATCTGCATAAATGGTCCCGATTATGGCTGCAGGTATTGAAAACAGAAGAATATTTACAGCCAATTTGTAATCAATAAGCCTGGCCCTGTAATAAGCAATTAAACCACTGCTGAAACCAAAAAGTTCTGTTATCAATGCAGAACCGATGGCCATCTGAGGCTCGAGTCCGAGAGCCAGTATGAATAAGGGAGAGAAAAAAACAGCCCCACCAATACCCGAGGACATTGCAATAGTGGCTATGAGGACTGAAACCGGCAGCAGATACCAAAATTCTAAAGAAAACTCCATGTGATCGTGATTAATAAGAATTCAGTGACTCCATCATGGTAGGTATTAGTTCGGAAACCGTAGGATGCACCTGTACCGAGTCACGGATCACAGTATAGGGCTGATCGGCATACATGATATTCAGGATGCCACTGATGATCTCATCGCCTCCCACACCAAGCACAGCCGCACCCAGGATCCTGTCGGTATTGCTGTCGATCACTACCCGCATGAACCCATCGGTTTCACCCTTCTCCCTGGCCCTGGCCACATCCTGCATCTTCCTGTATCCGGTTTTAATGCTTCTGCCGCTCTTCACGGCCTGCTCAAGCGTCATGCCCGCACGGCCTAGGGGAGGATCCGTAAAGAGGCCATAGGTGATAATCCTGTCTGACAGCTTTCTATGCTTCCCCTCAAACAGGTTTTCTGAAACAATTTCAAAATCATTGTATGCGGTATGTGTGAAAGCACCCTGCCCATTGCAATCGCCAAGGGCATAAATATCCGGCACATTTGTTTCCAGGAAATCATTTACCCGGATAAAACCCTTTTCATCCAACTCCACACCGCTAAGCTCAGCTTGTAGTGTATCGGTATTCGGAATTCGTCCGGTAGCCAACAAGAGATGGGTGCCGGAGATTTCCGGGTTACCCTCTGTACAGTCAATCTTCACAGTAATGTTTCCCGGACTTTCTTGTTGGCCGCTGAGGCATTTGGCATTCATCCTGAAATGAATGCCCTCATTTTTGAGGATTTCCTGAATAGCCGAGGAAACGTCCGGATCCTCCCTGCCGATCAGTCGATTACCCTGTTCAATGATGGTCACTTTACTCCCGAACCTTCTGAATATCTGCCCGAACTCAAGTCCAATATAGCTGCCCCCCACGATGATCAGGTGTTCAGGAATCTCATCCAGTTGCAGGAGCTCCTTATTCGTTAGCACATCTACATTTGCAAATCCCGAAGGGATTCTGGCCCTGGCGCCTACATTAATAAAAATTTTATCTGACGTCATCTGATGCCCGTTGACAGTCACTTCCTTCGGACCGGTAAAACTTGCGTTTCCTTTGAAAACATGAATATATTTATTGTTTCCCAGGGCATCCGATAAACCGTCCACCGACTTTTGGATCAGTGAATCTTTCCTTTGCCTGATCCTTACCAGATCGGGTTCCGACCCTTCGGGGATTCGAATCCCAAGATGCTCCCCATGGGTGACCTCAAACATACGTCTGGCACTTGCCACATAAGCCTTCGTGGGTGTGCATCCGACATTTAAGCAGGTGCCGCCAAAATGTTCCTTCTCGATAAATGCAACCTTCATTTTGTGCGAGGCATATTTAAAAGCAAGCGGCGTGCCTGCCTGTCCAGAGCCAATAATAATCGCATCAAATTTTGTCATCTGAATATTTGTTATAAGAGATCCGGTATCTCTTGGTTATAATTCTTTTTCCCTGCCGGGACTCCTGTTTCATAAGGATTACCCGGATCACTGCTCCACTCGAACCAGCCTCCGTCATAAACAGATACATTCGGCCACCCCATCAGCCAGGCATTGAACCAGGCCTCACTGCCCCTCCAGCCGGTACCGCAATAAAATGCCAGGTGCTTATCAGGGGTGATCCCATTGCTCCTCCAGATAGCTGCTATCTCCTGATATTCCCGGGTGCTGTGATCATTGTTCCGGTAATTCTCCATGTGGTAGGCATCGGAACCGCAATCTGCAAAAACTGTGCCCGGTATGCGGCCTTTGGGTTCTATATAATTGTATCCGCTGACCTCACCGATGTATTCAGCATAACTGCGAACACAAACGATCTCTGCATCCGCTGCTGCAATCATCTTTTTTGCTTCTGGGGTATCCACTGCCAGTTCAGGATGTGCCGGAATCTCAACACCGAAGTCCTCCATCGGCTGCTTTGGTTCATCCGTGTAGGAGATCTCATAACCAGCGTCTTCCCAGGACTGGAACCCACCGTTCAGAATCCTGACATCCTTCACTCCGGCATACAGCATGATAAATGCGTTCCTGATGGCCCCGATGTCCCCTGCTGCACTGCCGGGAAATTCATCGGCATTGTCCGGGAACATGAATTTTCCATACAGAACAACAGTGGTATCGGCAGTAATGCCGTGTGCTTCAAGCGCAGCCTTCAGTTCACCGGGAGATCTCCTGTTCCAGGTCTCAGGGGCTTCAAGTGCCAGGGTATCCATGTCAATGGCTCCCGGAATGTGGCCGCTCAGATAGGCATCCCTGTTCCGGTAATGCGCATGCACAATCTTAAAACGGTCATTGCTGTAATGGTCCGGATGGCTTCCCTGAATCAGCTGCCTGACCCATTCGGCCGAAACAAGGTTTCTATACCTTTCCAGCCGGTCCATTGGTTTTTCAGGGTCTGCAGACCATTCGTCCAGAAAACGCTTATAAATAAAAACACGCTCATATCCGGATTTTAAAAATCGCCGTGCCACCAGATCTGCCTCTTGCGCCTCATACCCATAAACAATAATTCTGTGCTCCGGCAGAATCCCTTTTTGCCTGACCACCTCGATCCAATCCAGGTATCCGGTCCATTTCAGTGGCAGGCTTTTTGCCTTACGGATGTGTCCACCCCTTGCCTCCCTGCTAAGTTTCCATCCATTGTATGCCTCCACGGGTCTTATATCAATGATCCTCACTGATGGATCATCCAGTATCCGGATTAGTTCTGAACCTGAAAGTTCATTTATCTCTTTTTCCATGAATTAGTTTATTATTTTATTCCGGGAGATTCGCCAGGATCTCCTTGACCGTTGACCTGTTTTTATAATCCGGATCTACTACTGATGCGTTAAATATTTGAGTTAAATAAATCTCTTTGTTCTTTGAAATTTTGATTGTCTTGAAAATCTGTTAGCAGCTCTTTCACAGGGGCTTTATCGAAGGCTGATATGCCTAATATCTGCATTACCTCATAGATGGTTAGTTAACTTTTGAGCGTGTATTTCACATATGCCACGATTAGGTAAGTGCAAATGGCAACCCAAATGTGGACGTTCACAGCGTTTTCAGAGTTTCCCCAGAGCTTCTTTATGGTTAGGTTCTGCTTTATCCATTTGAAGAAAGTCTCTATTTTCCAGCGCTTTCTGTATAAATGTGCGATTTCCAGAGCAGAAGCCTCAAAGTTGTTGGACAGGA
>JARGFM010000043.1 GCA_029210725.1 Bacteroidales bacterium
GTTGCACTACTTCTATGGAGAAAACGAAAATGCCATCAGAACCCAGGTCTGGTGTACACTGATAGCCCAGTTGTTGTTGACGGTCATCCAGAAAATAGCACAGACCAAGAAGGCATTTTCAGTGGTAGCAGCTCTCGTGAGGATGCATCTGATCAGTATGCTTGATGTGAGTGAACTACTCAGATGCACTAATCGCAGCTATCAGCTCGTCAGAGGATCTCCCAAAAATAAATTGCAATTGATTTTGGAATTTAAAGAAGAAAATGAGGGGGGTCACCTTGGGATTTGAAAAAACAATGCCCGGTATATGGGCTATACAGAAGAAGAATTACTGATTTGAGAATTTAGTCGGATAACAGTGATAATTTATGGTTAATTGGTGAATAATCACTAAGGAAATGTACGAAAACTGTGCCACCTTGGTTACGGCAATATTCCACAATTTAAGGATTAACAACTATTTAAGTTTTCAACCGGGAGTGGCATAAACCCTTATACCAAAATTATCGATCCAGACCTCCTGCTTTTCCGCATTCCACAGGTAGACCTTCAGGTGGCTGTTTGTTTTCATATCTGTCCGGCTAAGGGGGACCTCAAAAGATACCGGCCACCAGTTGGAGTAAGCTTTCAGATACCTGTTTATTTCAAGGGCTTCCCATACATAGCTTCCGGAATTATTTTCCAGCGACACGATGACCTTTGCACTGCTTTGATCCTCCGAAAAGCAAAACAGTCTGACCTGAACGAGCAGGTCCCCGGGATGGGCGCTTACCAGGGAATCCAGCGGGTAATCAAAGGTGGCGGAGAATTCGGAAAGCCTGTTTGCTTTTGTTCCGGCATATGAGGTTTGTTCTGAGATATCGGACTCCTTCTGATTCCAGAAAGGGACCGGATTTTCGAAGTCGTTGAATGTGGATAAAACTGCCGTTTCGGTTTCTTCGGGGATGATTAAGTTACTCATATCAAACATCTTTATACCCAGTTCTTTATGCTCATAGACCAGCCTGTTTCCGGAAGAGATATTCCGGGCATAAAAGGGCAGATCGTTCAGCTCCATACCCGACAGATACCTGGTATGCCGGTTTAGCAGCAGGAGTATTTTATTGCCGGAGGAAGTATCTGCCTGGACTTCTTTAAAGCTCAGAAAGCTCCGGGAGGGATCGTCCCTGAATTGGTTGTAGTACTCCAGCAGCCGTTTTTGAACTTCATCGGTGACCACCGTAGCCTCCGGGTAGTTTTCCAGTACCTGCCTCTTCACGGTCTCGCGCTGGGTCCTGTACTGCACCTGACGAGCGTAGCTGACCATGTCCAGTGGACCCAGGAGCAGAACAATGGCAAACAGGATGATAAAAAGGACCCGGGTCTGTTTTTTAATCCCGGTCACATAGTGGAAGCCAAACAGGACCGTCAGGGGGAGATAAAGGGTCCGGAAGCTGTCTCCCCGGAGGAAAAAGGAGATGAGGGTCATGCAAAAAAGTACCGTAAGGATCTGAGGGCCGGCCTGTTTGGTTTTCAAAAAAGCGGTGAGGATCCTGGAGGCAGGAATGGCTGCCACGGGAACCAGGAAAAGGTAGTGCCGGGGGTCCAGGCACATGGGAGAGTAGGAGCTGAGGGAGATGCTCATGAAATTGGACGACAGGAGGAGGATCACTGCCGAGACCAGGAAAAAGGAGAAGGAGTCATCCAGCCTGAAATATCTCAGCCCCTTTCGTTGAAACAGGAAAGCAAAAATAAAAATGAAGGAGGTGGCCATCGACTGGTAAATAGTCAGGGCGAAGAAGCCGGTAAAGATCCTCTTTAACAGGATCCTCAGCGACTGCTGATCGTAGCTGCAAATGTTCAGGTAGCTGTTACTGGTGATGACCTCAAAGCGTTTCAGCGGACTGCCCGTAAATATCCAGATGGCGGAAAAATAGAGTGCCAGCAGCACCACTCCGCTGAGCAGGCTGTATCCCCAGAAGCTCAAATCTCTTTTCCTGATAATATCGGTGATAATCAGGAAGGCTAAGAGGGGGAGCACCAATACAATAGTACCCTTGGCCATAAAGCCAAGGAGCAGTGCCAGGGCAAATAGAAAGGCAAAGAGTGCCGGCCTGTTTTTATTGCTTTTATACTTGTAGCGATGGAGGAGAGCCAGTGCCCAGATAAGGGTCAGGGCGACATAGATATCGGGCATCAGTTTATCGGAATAGAAGAGGAACCAGTTTGAAAAGGTGGTCAGGGAGAGCCCGATAAAGGTGGTCCCTGGTCCGTGCTCCCGGAGAATATTAAATACAATAAGCAAAATGCAAAGAGTGATCAACAGGGCAGGCAGGGAACTGCTGAAGTCTGAGATGCCAAACAAGAGGTAAAAGAGGGAAGTGAGCAGTATCACAGGCAATCTGTAGGCAAAGTGATCTTCCACATGAAAGCTGCCTTTCAGCAGGTCGGCCGAAAGTTTTGCATAGTGCAGGTCGTCGTACCCGTAATGGCCAGTATAGGCAAACAGATGATTGAGAATTACAGCAAGGATGAATACCCCCAGAATGGAATAGGAGCCTGGCCCTTTCTTGTTCATAGCCCTAAATTAAGGTTTAAGTTTTATATTTAACCTTCCTTTCGATACCTTATAGTTGATGACAGAACGCAGTAAGAACTCTAGGAGGCTCATCCTTTTTTCCATCCTGATCACTTCCTTTATCAATCCGTTTCTGGGAGCTGCCATTAATATAGCACTTCCGGCCATCAGTGAAGATTTTTCCCTGGGAGCGGTGGGCATGAGCTGGGTATCCATGGCCTTCCTGCTTTCCTCGGCGGTTTTCCTGGTTCCGCTGGGAAAGCTGGCCGATATCCGGGGAAGAAAGCAGGTTTTCTTTATTGGCAACATCATCATTGCACTTAGCTCGATACTATGCGGACTTTCGCTGTCCGGGGCGATGCTGATCTTATTCAGGGCCATCCAGGGAATCGGCAGTGCCATGGTGTTTGGAACGGGCATGGCCATTATTACTTCTGTCTATCCGCCCAGGGAACGTGGCAAAGCGATTGGCCTCTCTGTCACTTCGGTTTATATCGGGCTCTCCCTGGCCCCCTTCCTGGGCGGTATAATCACCCAGTACCTTGGATGGCAGACGATCTTTTATGTGACGGTCCCTTTTGAACTGCTGGTTATCTGGATCACCTGGAAATTTATTAAAGAGGAGTGGGCCGATGCTCATGGAGAGAAGTTCGACCTGGCGGGTTCTGTCCTCTACCTTTTCTCCATGTCGGCATTTATGTTTGGATTTTCCCGCTTACCTGGCATTCCAGCCATTATTCTTACGGCAGCCGGCTTGTCCGGTCTGATTGGATTTGGATTCCTGGAAATGAAGGTTAAATTTCCCATATTCAACCTGCGGCTTTTTGCCTCCAACCGCTTATTTGCCTTTTCAAACCTGGCCGCACTGATCAATTATGCCACCACTTTTGCCATCACCTTTCTTCTCAGCCTTTATCTGCAGTATGTCCTGGGTCTAAATCCCCGGGATGCCGGAATGATCCTGATCACCCAGCCGGTAATGATGGCGATCGTCGCCTCCATTTCAGGCCGGCTTTCGGACCGTCATGACCCGAGGATCCTGGCGTCGGCCGGCATGGGGATTATCGCCGGAGGGCTCATTATGCTTACATTTCTTTCAGAAAACTCCTCTATTTCCTATCTGGTGGTGATCCTGGCCATTGTCGGCTTTGGCTTTGGCATGTTCTCCTCGCCCAATACCAATGCCATCATGAGTTCCGTGGAGAAGAAATACCTGGGGGTGGCCTCCGCTACGGTGGGGACCATGAGACTGACGGGTCAGATGATGAGCATGGGGATCGCCACCCTGATCCTTCAGGTGTTTATCGGGAACAATCCCCTTTCTGCTGAATTCTCCATTCCATTCATCTCCAGCATGAGAACCACCTTTATGGTTTTTGTGTTTCTCTGCATCGGGGGACTCTTTTCCTCTCTGGCCAGGGGTAAGACCACGCGCGACTCGCGATCTTAGCTGCCATGTGCAATACCTTTCATTTGTTTAAGGACATCCTTCTCCAAGTTTCTGATCATCGCCTGTTGTTTTATAAGAGGGACTGGAAACCCCTGTTTTAAGGAAGTTATGGCATAAAGTTTGCAAGTTATTTACCTGGTTAACAGTAAAAACCATGCTTCATTTTTACAGAACGGCTCTTGCTTTCGTTTTTTTGCTGATGTCCCTGATGGCATATCCCTGGAACACTTTTCAGGACAGAAAGAAACCGGTCAGGCCTTTCTGATCAGATCCAGCAATTTACGGTCGAGCTTATGGGCATGCCATTCCTCGTAATCCACGTCCTCCCTTCCGGAATCCAGGATGCCGAAGTCGCCCCGGAAGTTCCACAGGGCGAATCCGATGCCGTTGGATGAAAGGATATCCACCACATCCCCGAACCAGGCCAGAAAGATGTCATGAGGAGTCTTGTTGTAGGAGCCGCATTCACCGCAGTGAACCCCTGTTCCCGATTGAACCAGCTTGATCCAGGGTTCATAAAACTCTTCCAGCATCTCCCTGGAGAGATACTCATCACCCACCTGTCCCGGATATTTCAAGGGGGGCAGATGATCGATATCCTTCATGGCCCAGGGGGCTTTATAGTGTGAGATGATTCCGGGATAATATCCGCGGCAACTCTGTCCGATGGGCAGATGAGTAATCTCCGGAATAATTTTGGTCCCCACCTGGTTCCCGTCCGCGATCACCAGATGGTCCGGATTTTGTTTCCAGATGGCGGTGGCTGCCTCTTCAATGACTTTTGCATAGATCTTTCCGGGTACGTAGGTTTTCGATGAGTGCTGATTGTTCATGTCTTCAATCATGGCCGGTTCATTCAGCAGGTCGAAGCTGATCAGTTCCCGGGAGATGTTCTTATACCTTTCCGCCCACATATTCCAGTGCCAGTAGAATGCTTCCTGTGCCTCTCGGTCCTTCCAGAGGTTGTAGGGCTCGTGGAATCCGGCGTTGATGCAGTAACCGGGTGCCCGGTGCAGGTTGAGGCTTACATGCAGCTTGTATGTATGGGCCAGATAAACCAGGCGGTCGACCTTTTCGACAGCCTTCTCGCTAATGCTGTACACCTCCTCGGCAGTGATATCCCTGCTCCGGTCAATATTCAGGTAGGAAGGATAGGCCATGGGGATCCTGACAAAATCAAAGCCCCAGTCGGTCATCCATTTAAAGTCCTCTTCCGTGCTTCCACGGCTTGAGTTGCCGGGATTGGGCGAGAAAAAGTCCAGCAGGTTAAACCCCTTCCACCGGGGGAGCGGATTCCCTTTGTCGGGGTTTTTCGGAACGGAAAAAGCGGAACTGCCGGCCATTCCCATGGCCCCGGTAAGTAAAGCGGCTTTTTTGATGAAGTCGCGACGATCTGATGATGAATTCATATCCTCGGGTTTTTATTTCTTTTTGTTTCGCCGGTTGAAATTTTTATCCCCTTTGGTCTTCGGCTTCTTATAATTTTTCATTTTTCTCAGGTAGGATCCTCCCTGGTTGGTCTTCCTGTTTTTTTCCTTTTTTTCGTGGAAGGCCCCGCCTTTGATTTTGATATCCGCATCGGGTTTTACCTGAACCTCCGCTTTTCGCGGGCTCTCCTCGGGGGTCAATTCTCCGGAGACTGCCACTTCCCCCGGAAATTCAATGTCCGGTATTCTATAGTTCATCAGGGCCTCGATGGCCTCTTTCGAAGGTACCTCGTTTTCGGTATAGAAAAGCAGAGAATGTCCCTGCTGTTCAGCCCGGCCGGTCCGGCCGATACGGTGCATGTAGTTTTCCGGATACGCGGGAGTGTCAAAACTGATCACATGGGAAATCTTCTCCAGATCCAGTCCCCGGGCCATCACATCGGTGGTGACCAGGATCCTGTTGATCCCTTCATCGAACTGACGGACCGAACGGATCCGGTAGTTTTGAGATTTGTTGGAATGGATCACACAGGCCTCGGATCCAAAAGGTTCTTCCAGGAGCTCAAAGAGCCTGTCCGCGCTCTTTTTCGTGGAAACAAACACCAGCACTTTGTTATAAGCAACCCGGTCCTTCAGCAGATGAATGAGCAAATTGGCCTTGGTATAGAAGTTCTTTACCAGGCAGGCCTGCTGGCCGATATTTTCCAGGGGGGTCCCGCTCACCGCTATGGAGATCCGGACCGGAAGGGTAAAAAAGTCATCGATAAGCGCATCCACTTCTTCGGTCATGGTGGCCGAAAACATCAGATTCTGCCGGCGCTCGGGGAGCAGGTCGAAAATATTCTCCAGCTGATACCGAAATCCGAGGTCCAGCATGATGTCGACCTCGTCAATAACCAGTCTTTTCACCTCTTTTAAGCGGAGCGCCCCCTTGATAAGCAAGTCGTACAGGCGTCCGGGTGTGGCCACCAGGACATCCATGCCCTCGGACACTTTCAAAGCCTGGGTATTCATATTGGTTCCCCCGTATACTCCGAGCGTTCTGGTTGGGCTGTGTTTCGTCAGGCTTCTGACCTGTTCCACCACCTGTAAAACCAGTTCACGTGTGGGAACCAGGATGAGTATGCGCGGATGAATTTCCCTGGAGAATTTCAGGTCCCTGAGCAGGGGAAGCAAATAGGCAAAGGTTTTGCCTGTTCCGGTTTGAGCGATCCCCACCACATCTTTTCCCGACAGTATTACCTTGAAGGCCTCCGCCTGGATGGGTGTCGGATGTGTAATCGCCAGTTCTTCCAGGGCCTGGTACAGGGATTTGGACAGGGCCAGCTCATCAAAGGAGTTCATGACCCCAAATTACGCTTTTTTCCCTCTCTTTCCGAAGGGTCTCCGGGAGAAGCCCGGCTATTTATATCAGATTTATCAAAAAGTGTAGCTGATTTTTAGCTTTGTCAGTATCCCGGGGGATCTTCGCTCAAAGTACTGATCGGCGGCCTGGTAGGATTTATACACGAATTCAATGTTCTGATTCAGAATATTGACGAGATTCAGGCCAAGGACGAGTTTTTGCTCTTTCCCCAGTTTAACGGAAGCATTAAAGTTCAGGTTGTGATAGGGTTTTGTATAAATATCCGGCCTGTCGGCCACCCCCACATAGGTCAGGGTAGAGCCCTGCACATTGTAATAGAATCCGCCTTCCAGTCGCTGGGCGATCTTTTTTTGTCCCCCGGTATAATAGAGTCCGCCATTAAGCACATAAGGAGCCATACTGGCCATTTCTCTGTACTCTTCGATTTCCTCTCCCACTCTGGCATTTTCGACCCTGGACTGGTATTCGGTTTCACTCATGGCAATGCTTGAACTGTTGTAGGTCACGTTGGTACTGATGCGCAATGCGGAAAGGGATTCGGAGATGAAAGCCATATTCTGCCGTAGCTCGAATTCTGCACCAAGGGCCCGGCCATCACCCACGTTCCGGGGTTGAAAAGCGCCCACCTGCTTGGTATATTGAACAATTTCAATGGGATTCCGGAAGAGCTTGTAGAAGCCGCTGATAGAGATCATCTGTCCATCGCCTCCAAACCTTTCCCAGCGCAGGTCAAAGTTTTGAATATCCGTGCTGACCAGGTTCCCGGACCAGTATTCCACCCCCTCCAGGTCATCCCCGTCGGGATGAAAACCTCCAATAAAGGTAATTCCGCTGATGGGATCATAGATTTCGGCATAGGATAATTCCTTAAAGGAGGGTCTGGCAATGGTTTGCGTGTAGGATGCTCTCAGGTTTTGCCTGTCCGTGATCTGATAGAGGAGATTGACGGAGGGGAATATGCCCAGGTCCTCCAGGACCTTTTCGTTATTCAATACATTTTCCCGCTGCTGATCGGAGCCGGTGTAGCGCTGGGTGAAATTCTCCAGCCTGAGGCCAAGAATGGCTTTGAAATTTGAGAGCAGGGCCAGTTCAGTCGAAATATATCCGGCTGTATTTAAAGAGTTTGCGTCATACTTATTGGGATTATTGGGAATAAATGGTGTTTCATAGGTAGTCCCCACTTCCACCAGTCCATCCCTGGGCCAGAGATTTTCTTCAAGGAAAAGTTCGTCGGGATCCCCCGTCAGCGGGAAACCTCCCCTGGGGTTGATGGCATAATTATAGATGGTGTAATTCCTGTACTTGTATGTGGCCAGAATTCCAAAGTTCAGTTTGGAAACATTTTGCAGGAAGGAAAAATTCCTGGTCAGATTAAAGGCTCCGGAGGTACTGATTTCATCCAGATTTCTCCATATCCTTTCTGGAAAACCAACCTCGGTACCGATTCGGAAAGAGCCGTCATCATTGATCTCGTAGCGGGTAAAACGCACATCCGGGTCTTTAAGTATTGAGTAGGTCGATGCCAGCTTCCAGTTGATCTTAAGTCCTTTATCCAGGTTGGTATGGTTGCCGTCGAGGTAAACATTGGCGAAGGTTCGCTGACTGTAATCAAGACCGTGCTGAAAGGCCCTGAAATCCGATCCCTGATCGGAACCAGTAAAATCGAAGATCCCGGCTTTTGATTCCCCGTTCTGAATGAGAAGCAGGTTCAGTCTGTATTTGGATTTGTTTGTCTTGAGTGCCAGGGAAGCCAGTCCGCTAAGCAGCACGTTATTGACTCCATAATCGCCAATCTGAAACTCCCTGCGTCCCATTTCATAAATGTCGGGTGTTGAAAGTCCGTATCGCCCATACTCAGCATTTTTATAAAAATCAGTGGAGTTTTTGTAATCCAGAGCGAAATTGTAACCAAAGGTTCGGGTATCCCCGGGTTTTTGATTCCCGTAACTGATTCCCAAACTCAGATCGGCAAGGCTCATCTGCTGCATGGCTTCCATGTTCGGATTAAAACTTCCAAGGATCTCCTGATACCTCTGGCCGGTTTCTCCGTCGGGATTGCCGACCGCCTGAGCAAACTGAGGGATGTTTTCGATAGCGGGAATGGCCCTGGTTCCGTCATCGAAGCCAAGAAAGTCCGTTTTCCCTCCTTCGTAGCTTAGAAATTCCTTGTTAAAGTGCGCATTCGGGTTATAAGCGATGCCCAGGGAAACACTGGCATGTTTTGTTTCGGGGAAGTCTTTTAATTCTATATCAATCGCCCCACCCGTAAAATCTGCAGGCAGATCCGCACTGAATGTTTTGTGAACGATAATATTGTTGATAACCGCAGTGGGAAAAATATCCATCTGCGTGGTATTTCTGTCAGGATCGAGCCCTGGGATGTCCATCCCGTTCAATAATGATTTGGTATAGCGGTCACCCAATCCCCGCACAAAAACATATTTCCCGTCTGAAACGGAAACTCCGGTAATACGTTTCATGGCCCCGGCGGCATCCGACTCTCCGATTCTTTTTATGCTTCCCTCTGAAATACCATCCAGAACGTTTGGGGATTTATGCTTGATGGAGACCAAAGCGGTTTCCGTATTTCTTATGGCCTTGGCAGTGATGGTCACTTCCTGGAGGGAGATGCTGGCTTCTTCCAGCCTGATTTCTCCCAGGCTGGTCACTTCCCCGGCCCGGACTTCCACCCCGGTAAGCTGCAAAATTTCATATGAAATAAAAGAGATCCTTAAGTTGTAGGTCCCCCCGGCAACTTTTAAATTGAATTTTCCATCCAGGTCCGTGATGGTGCCGCTTGTGGTCCCTTCAGCGAATATAGTTACCCCTGGCAAATACTCCCCTGTTTCTCCATCAAATACAATTCCCCGGATATCCCCTGGTTGTGCATAAGCCAGGTAGCAGGTGCCACTCAAGAGAAGGAAAAGAAATATTTTTAGTCGCATTTTTAAAGTTTAATATGAATTGTCTATAAATGCCAAAACACATAGCCGGAACAGCTACGTGCTTTGGTATTCTATGAATCTAAGCTAAAACTACTACTCATTTAAAAGGCGCCTGAAACTCCCGCCCAGGACCAGCTGTTAAGTTGTGACAGATCCGCACCCACGGTATTGGCTCCAGCGTCCACTTCTGTGACATATACATCGGTACCTTTCATAAAGAAGTCGGCTATTGCCAGTGTATCGGAGGGAAGGGTCAGTTCCAGGGCTGATGCGGTCAGATCAGCAGGGTTATCGTCAAAATCCTGTCCGTAGACCACATGGGTAAAGTAAATGTTGTTCATATTTAAGTAGGAGTTCCCAACGGTTCCTGCTGCACCTTTGTCATCCAGATCGGCCAGACCCTCTGCGGCACCGGCATAGACTGTTCCATTGGTGATGGTGTGCATATTGTTAATATCACCTTCGCCTCCGTCAAGCTCGAAGCACTCGTCACCGGGATTAATGATGACAAAATTATCCAGGGTACCGGACCAGGCCATGTCAGTATCAATGGCATCGTCTCCGGTATTCCAGACAACTACATTCTTTACACTTACAGCGCCTCCGAACCATTCGATTCCGTCGTCCTGGTTGGAAACAATCTCGATGTTCTCCACGACTGTTTCTGAACCAACACCACCCAGGGTAAGGCCGTTGATTTCATTCCCTTCTCCAATGTTGGCTCCGCCATGACGGATGGAGATATACTTCAGGACACCTGAATTATCTGATGCATCTGTCCCGCCAAATAATCCATTTTGATCTGAGGGTGGAATACCCTCAATCTGAACGGATGCAGCATCCGCAGAAATGGGAGCATTTCCGAGTACAATCACTCCGCCCCATAAACCGTTCAGTGTGGGATCCAGGTTTGGGCTGGAAATGTCACCAGGCTCGATTTCGTCAGCAATCGAAGTAAAAATAATGGGGTCGGTGGGTGTTCCTTCAGCCATCAGGGTTGCTCCACGTGCAATAAGTAATGCGGTGGCATTGGGTCCTGTACCGGCTTCGCCTTTAATAATTACACCAGGTTCAATGGTCAGGGTAACCCCGGATAACACAGCGATTCTTCCTCCCAGTGTGTATGTTTTACCTGTTTCCCAGGTAGTATCCTCGCTAATATTAGCGCTTACCATAACCTTGGTCTCTGGCTCAGGTTCCGGATCGGTATTCTCATCACAGGAAATGGTAAAAACGGACAGAAGGGCCAGAAGTAAAAGAACATTCAGTGACTTTTTCATTTTGTAATTTTTTTCAAATTGGATTTCGGTTTAACTGCAACAAAAGTAGAAGGCAAATCTTAAGGGAATGTTAGCTTATAGTTACCCCAATCTATACCAGGTTTTCGTGTTCTGAGAGTGAATCGCCCGGTGACACATAAAGTAATGATATAGAATCTGTTACGACCAGTTGAAAAAAGTGCTGTAAAGGCCTTTAACTGCAACTTAATCTTTAAGTAATCAAATCTTAACTGTTTCCTAACAATTGGATTTTACTTTTGGAGCATGATCGAGAACAGCAAAATATTAATCGTTGATGATGAAGCCGATATCATCGAGTTTTTGCAATTCAATTTTCAGAATGAGGGCTTTGAAGTGAAAACCGCAAACAATGGAAAATCGGCGGTTGAACTGGCTTTAGAGTATAAGCCCCAGGTGATTCTGATGGATGTTATGATGCCTGTGTTGGATGGTATTGAGGCCTGCAGGGAGATCCGGAACCACGTGGCGACCTACAATCCTCTTATTACCCTGCTTACAGCCAGGGGGGAAGATTATTCCCAGCTGGCAGGATTTGAAGCCGGAGCTGATGATTATGTCGTGAAACCTATAAGTCCGAAAGTCCTGATTGCCCGGACAAAATCTCTTCTGAAAATGAAAAACGGTTCCGTATATCCTTTGTCTGAGGAAACCCGTCTGGAGAACGATCTGGTTATTAACAGGGAGTATTATTCGGTTACTAAAAATCGCAGAGAAATTCAGTTTCCACGGAAAGAATTTGAAATTCTCTCCCTGATGGCTTCCAGGCCCAATCGATTATTTAGCAGGGATGAGATTTTCAATCATATCTGGGGGGCGGACACCATTGTTGGTGAGCGGACCATGGACGTATACATCCGGAAGATACGCAGCAAAATAGGTGATAATTATATCAAAACCATTAAAGGTGTGGGATATAAATTCGTGCAATAAAACAACAATAAAATAGAAAAAATGAAAAAATTATTATTTGTAATGGCTTTGGTTTTCAGTATCACTCAGATGGGTGCCACTGAGCCCGAAAACAGTTCAGCCCCGGCAAAAACCAATCAAATTGAAGGTTTTGTCACAGATCACGTGACTGGTGAAGCACTGGTAGGTGTATGTTTGAAGCTCAAGGGCAGCGATAAGAAGACCTATACGGATCTTCAGGGTAATTTTAAAATTGAAGATGTTGCCCCGGGAACCTATGACATAGATATCGATTATGTGTCCTACAAGGACCTTACTTTGAAAAGTGTTTCCACAGCATCCGCCGACCTGAGGTTAAAGGTTGAACTGGAATCTGCTCATGCTTTGTAGCTAAACTCTATTTCCCTAACTTCGTACTATGAAAATAAGAAGCTGGTCACTGGCTTGTATGGTCATATTTATCAGTGTTGTATCCACGGCTCAGGTAACTATTGATGAAGATGGTTTATACCACAATGAAAACAGCGAACTTTATACAGGAACCTATATAGAGTTTTATCCCGGCGGAAACAAAAGGATTGAATTATCGCTGAACAAAGGAATCGTTGACGGAGTGGTCAATCTCTATTATGAGGCAGGACAACTCAGTGAAATCCGTTCTTACAAGAACGGGAAGATGGATGGTACCTGGAGTACCTGGAATGAAAGCGGGGTAAAGATTGGGCTTGCCAATTATAAGAATAATGTCAAGCACGGGGAGTGGTTTATCTGGGACGATAAAGGAACCCTCCGCTTTGAAATGCAATATGCAGACGGTAAGAAAACCGGAACCTGGAGGATGTTTGATGAGAACGGGGTCCTGGTTTCGGAGGAGAAGATGAAGTAAGGAGTTAAACTTAGTTATTAGCGCTTAACTCCTTACTTATTAATTATAATCCGAAAGCATAGTAATATACGCCAGGTATATCCTCGTATACCCCTTCCAGGAGAATGCCTCCGCTCCGGTTTTCCAGATAGCTGGTAAACTCGTCCACGGAGTTGATCTCTTTTCCATCCACCCTGGTAATGATAAATCCAACCTTTATGTCGGTGCCTCTTTTGAGCTTGCCATTGCTGAGCGTGGTAACGCGCAATCCGCCTTTGGCCTCAATTTTTCTGGCGGTTTCGGCATCGATCTCTTCCAGTTCCACTCCCAGTAAATCCATGATACCGGAAGTCCCCCTTTCGGCTATTTTCTCATCGCCATCCTTGTTTCTCAGGGTTACCAGGTATTCGGACTGCTTTCCCTTGCGATCCACCTTCAGGGATACTTTATCTCCCGGATAGTGTTTGGCAATTATTTCCAGGAGCTCGGAACTTGTTTTAACCGGGGTTTCATCCACTTCCAGGATCACGTCCCCGGCTTTAATGCCAGCTTCACCAGCGGCACTGTTGTCCGCAATACTGTCCACATAGACCCCTTTGGTCATATCCAGGTCTTTTTCTCTGGCCAGATTTCCATCCACGCTTCTTATCAGCAGGCCCAGGTACCCTCTCTGAACCATGCCATATTGTTGCAGGTCGTGTATCACCTTGGATACGATATTTGCCGGAACGGCAAAGCCATATCCCATATAACCTCCGTTGTTACTGGCAATGGCTGTATTGATACCGATCAGTCCGCCCTGCAGATTGACCAGCGCTCCGCCACTGTTACCCGGATTTATGGCTGCGTCGGTCTGAATAAATGACTCAATGGCACTCCTGTCATTCAGAATATTGATATTTCGCCCTTTGGCACTTACTATCCCGGCCGTTACCGTGGAGTTTAAATTGAAAGGATTTCCGACAGCAAGCACCCATTCTCCAACTTCCACATCATCCGAGTTAGTAAGTGGCAGGTAAGGCAGGTTCCTGGCCTTAATCTGTAACAGGGCCAGGTCTGTGGACGGATCACTGCCTATAACTTTTGCCTTGAAAACCCGGTTGTCATCCAGTGTCACTTCTATATCATCGGCGAGATTGATCACATGGTTGTTGGTAACGATATAGCCATCTTCGCTGATTATGACTCCTGAACCACTTCCAACCCGTGCCTGCGGTCCACGGTTTTGCGGAGAGGGCGACTCATAGCGGTAAGGAGGGCCAAAGAAATGCCTGAAAAAATCATCCTCAAAAAAATCCTGGTAAGGATCAGAGTACTCCCTGTACGGACTGGATTCTGCATTCCGGACCTGGGTTGATTTAATGTGCACCACCGCCGGCATCACGTTTTTTGCCACCTCGGTGAAGTCAAGCGGGACGATCTCCCCTTCCTTGTTTATGGTATAAGCTGCATCCACTACCGGAGTCCCCGAAATATGCTCAATCCTCATGGGTTTGTTATCCGGCTCCAGTATTTTAAAAGCTCCTATGGTCAGCGAACTTCCAAGTACCGCTGACAGCAATAACAATCCAAATCGTTTCATAACTATTCCTCCTCGTTTTTGTTTGGTTTTGTTCAGGGGTAGCTGCCTGCTACCCCTGGACATGCCCATTTACCCCAGCCTAGGAGATTTTGATCTCTCTGGCGGGTTTCGGTTTGATTTCCTCGCGTTTTGGCAGGGTGATAAACAAGATTCCGTCCTTGTAGTTTGCGGAGATCTTATTGGCATCCACAGCATTTTCAGCGACGGAGAACGAACGCTGGAAAGACTGGTAGCTGAATTCCCGCCTGGTCACTCTCTCTCCCTCCTTCTGTTCCGTTTCATCTTTATGTTCCGAAGAGATAGTCAGGCTTCCATTGTCATAATGCACCTTAAAATCCCCTTTTACCAAACCCGGTGCTGCAACTTCAATCTGAAACTCATTATTATTCTCTTTGACATTCACAGCGGGTAGCGTAGAGTTGGTGCTTGAAAAGTTTGTCCTGTTCCAATCCATGAGTTCTCCATCAAAAAATTTATCAAATAGTGAAGGAGAAGATGGGAACCAGTTGTTCGATAATTTTGCAAGTGTCATGGCTGAATCCTCCATTTTTTTAGTTCGACAAATTTTTATTTCATACGCTTATTTTTGGTCAAATCAGGTGCCAGAACAACACCGCCAAGCGTTAAAAAATGTTACATGATTGAGTCTCAGATATTTTCCGGAATCAGCCGGGACAGAAACCCTGGATGCCGATGTAACTACTTTGCCATTAACAACATACAAAATCAGATTTAAATGACATTTTGACATTTTTGTACGAAAAAATGACAGGAAATGACCGGAAATAATAACTTTGTTCAAGTAATTCACTGAAATCTCCATGAAAAATCTATTCCCAATCCTCCTGTTCGTATTTATAACATCCGCTTCCAGCGCCCAGGAAAAGCTGGACTATTTTTTACCCGGGGATGTTAGCTACAGGCAGGATATCCCTGCCCCGGATCAGTATTTCGATCAGCTCCTGGGGCAATGGCATCTGACCCACGACCAGGTTCTGAGTTACATGAAGGAGATTGCCAGGGTTTCGAAACGGGCCGGCATCTTTGAGTATGCCCGCAGTTATGAAAACAGGCCGCTGGTCTACCTGGTCTTTAGCTCAGAGGAGAATCTGGAAAAAATGGAGGAGTTGAAGGTCTTGCACGCTCGATACTCCGATCCTGCTTTTTCCGTTCCGCTTGATGAAGTCCCTCTGGTGGTGAGCCTGGGTTATGGTGTACATGGGAATGAGTCCAGTGCGACCAATGCGTCTGTTCTGACGGCCTATTACCTGGCTGCCGCTGAAGGCGAAAAGATGGATAGCCTGCTGGAAACAAGCATTATTCTGGTGGATCCCTGTCTGAATCCCGATGGTTTTACCAGGCACAGTACCTGGGCCAATATGAATCAGGGAGCCATGGACCGGGGCGACAGAAATTCGAGGCAGTTTTTTGAGGGGTGGCCTGGCGGAAGATCCAACCACTACTGGTTTGACCTGAACCGGGACTACCTGCTTCTGGTAAACCCGGAGAGCAGAGGAAGGGTAGAGCAATTTCACGAGTGGAAACCAAATGTGCTTACCGACCACCACGAATCGGGCCCTGACTTTACCTTCTTTTTTCAACCGGGTATCCCCAGCAGGATCCATCCTCTCACCCCTGCCGGAAACCATGAACTCACTTGCAGGATTGGAGAATATCATGCCGCGTTTCTGGATGAAACAGGCTCTTATTATTTTTCGGAAGAGAGTTTCGATGACTACTATTTTGGGAAGGGTTCCACTTACCCCGACATTAATGCAGGGATCGGGATCCTCTTTGAACAGGCGGCTTTCAGAGGAAGAGTGCGGGGAACATCCCATGGAGTGAAAACCCTGGCCGAGGCCATTAAAAATCAGTTCACGGTTTCTTTGTCTACGCTGGAAGCATCCAGGCACCTGCGCACCCAGCTGCTGGAATATCAGAGAGACTTTTATATAACAGCACTCGAGCTGGGAAGAAAGAGCGATATGAAGGCCTATGTGTTCGGCAGTGAGACAGACCGGGTAAAAACGCAGAAATTTATTGAGTTTCTGAACCGTCATCAAATCAGGGTTTATGAAAATGAAAGGGATATAACTGACGTTCACAGGCTGTTTAAGGCGGGGTACAGTTATGTGGTACCGGCTGAACAGGAAAAATACCGGCTTTTGACTTCCATCTTTGAAGAGGTGACCACCTTTCAGGATACCTCCTTCTACGATATATCCACCTGGACCATCCCCCATGCCATGGGGATCCCCTTCACGAGGATAGAATCGGGTAGTATGCTTCAGATGGCAGGGGAACCCGTGCTTGCTGAAAAAAGAAAAGGAAAGGTACTGGGAGGGAGAAGCAGGCTGGGCTACCTCTTCCGATGGAACGAATATACTTCCCCGGAAGCCCTTTATAAACTGCAGCAAGCCGGATTGCAAGCCAGGGTCGCCCACAAAGAGTTTTCCTACAGGATCGAAGGAGTCCCGGAGGATTTTATCCGGGGAACCATCCTGGTCAGGACTGATCAAACGGATTATGGAGAGGAAGAGCTGTTCGCTTTGATTTCAGAAATTGCAGCCTCGACCGGCATTGACTTTTACTCGCTTTCGACGGGGCTTTCACCCCTGGGAATTGATCTGGGGAGCAGCAGCTTTTCCATCCTGGAGAAGCCGGAGATCCTGATGTTTACCGATGGCCGTGCAAATGTTTATCTGGCAGGTGAAATATGGCACCTGCTGGATCAGGTCTACAGAGTGCCTGTTACACGTGCTCCAGTCTACCGGCTGAGTTCTATGGACCTGGACCGTTACAATACGCTGATATTGCCGGGGGGGACCTACCAGGAGTGGGATCCGGACGACCTGGAGAAGCTGACGCTCTGGGTCCGGAATGGAGGGACCCTGCTGGCCTGTAAGGATGCTTCTTCCTGGGCTGCCCTTCAGGGCCTGGGGAATACCTCCCTGAAAGAGCCGGTCCCGGCAGATACCATGGCCTATCTGGCTTATGACGAGCGTCAGAAAGAATCTGTTATACAGGGTATTGGTGGGGCCATCCTGAAGGCAAACATGGATCTTACCCATCCGCTTTGCTATGGTTACCTGGATCCGGATCTGGCCATTTTCAAAAGAGGAAGGGCTGTGGTGAACCCGTCCGGAGTGAAGTATTCCGAACCGGTAAGGTTCGACTCTCAGCCCTATGTAAGCGGATGGGTTTCGGAAGAAAACCTGGAACGGATCCAGGGAGCCCCGGTCGTTTCTGTACATTCCGTGGGCAGGGGCAAAGTGATCAGTTATCACGAGGATATGAATTTCAGGGGTATATGGCTGGGAACGCATAAATTATTTGCGAACGCCCTGTTCTTCGGCAGTGTGATCAGGTAAACCGCTGCCGGATATCAGAGTGTGCTTACTCTTTTCTGTTAAAAAAGCAACTTAATAGCGAGAATTATCTAATTTTATTATTTCATGCTTTCGCCTCATTTTATTCATTTTCAGGGGCAAGGCAGGAAGAATTTGCAGGTGAAATAAAAAAACAGGGATCATATGAAAAGAAAAACAGAAGCAGAAGGAATGAAACGGCGGGAGTTCATCCAAAGCACTGCCAGATTTGCTGCAGGTGCCATGTTCATGGGATTTGGAGCTTCTGAGCTATCCGGGACTGTGAATTCACGCCGGACAGGCAGCTCCGTGGAAGCCATCACACTGAACAACGGCATCAAAATGCCCATCCTTGGATTCGGGACCTTATATCTGAATGATGAACCCGGAGAACGCTGTGTCTCCGATGCCATTTCTCTGGGTTACCGGCTTATCGATACCGCTACCGTATATGGCAATGAAAAGGCCGTGGGTGCGGGAATCAGGAGAAGCGGTATAAACCGTGATGCCTTGTTTGTAACCTCGAAAGTCTGGGTGGACGATTCGGGTTACGAAAAGGCAAAAAAAGCCTTTCAAACCTCCCTGGACAAACTGGGGCTCGACTATCTGGATCTTTATCTGATCCACCGGCCCAGGGGAGATGTAAAAGGTTCCTGGAAGGCCATGGAGGATCTCTATCAGGAAGGTAAAATCAAGGCCATCGGTGTAAGTAACTTTGAAAGCCATCAGCTTGACGAACTGCTGTCCTATGCCAAAGTCAGGCCGGCTGTCAATCAGATCGAATCCCATGCCTTCTTCCAGCAGGACAAGGCCAATGATGCTCTGAGAGAATACGGGATTCAGATGGAAGCCTGGTCTCCCTTAGCCCAGGGGCGGAATGGACATTTTACGAACGAAGTCCTGGCAGCAATAGGCAATAAGTACGGTAAAACAAATGCCCAGGTAAGCCTCCGATGGCACTACCAGAGAGGCGTGGTTGCAATTCCGCGATCTTCTCAGAAAGCGCATATGGAAGAAAATCTGAAAATCTTTGACTTTGAGCTGGATGAAAGCGATATGAAGAAGATAGACTCACTCGATCTGAATATCACCCAGTTTCCGGAGTGGGAATAGGTATTGGAATGGCTGGAAGTAAGCTCATTCCAATTTGCATACTTCATGCAGCAGATTCGTAATGTCGGCATTTTCAGGATTTAATTCCTTTGCTATTTGTAATGCTTTCTTTGCCAGCTGAGTCTCCCCTTTTCTAGAGTACATATGCCCCAGTTCATAATGTGCCTCCCAGGAATCCGGATGATGATCCACATTTTTCAGACATAACCATTCAGATATGTCGATTCGATTGTCACCGGTCATTCTGGCCAGGAGATTTATCTGCTTCTCTTTATCAAACAGGCTAGCATGATCCGCCAGGCGGGTAGCGGAATCGAGATTATTATCCAATAGTGTATTGCACAATGCGGTTATGTCCGAATAATCATAATCTACAGCCTGGATGTATTCGTTGTTCAGCTGACTTAAATAGTTGCTGTTGAACAGAGTTGAGCCGGGCTTCAAATATTTGTCAAAAAATCCAAGGGCACATTCACTCAGGTAATCATAACTTATTCCAACCTGGCTGATCATTGAATCAGGAGAACACGAGTCGAAGAATCTCCAGTAAGAGATAAAGCCATTGTGATTCAAATAGGGCATTCGAAACATATATTTGTCTCGGGTAAGCAGGGAATGATAGAGGGGATAAATGGAAAAATTCTCATAGTTATTTACTATGGAGCAATAGGGCACATTTGTTTTCTCAAGTTTAAATTCCTCCAACTTATAGACCGGAACATAGTAGGAGTATTCCAGTGATCCATCCATGCTAAGAACGGCGTCTACACCCTCATTCCTCATCTGAAACAGCGTGATTGCCACCCCCCCGCTGCTAAATCCGAATAAGCCCAGCTTCGTGTATGTTATATGTAGAGTCTCCTCGCAGTACTTCAGTATATACTCCATATCCCTCACTTGTGCCATGACACTTTCCGTAAGGTTCTCTCTCAGTATGGAATTTGGCCCTGCTGAAGCTACAGAGAGGGTCATAAACCCATGACTGGCTAAATATTCACAGATCAGATGGTTTTGAACTGAAGCCTTGCTGTTTGAGGGTGCATAAATGATCAGGGGGAATTCGGAGCCATTTGTTTGCAATGGTATCCCGCTTCTGGCAAAAACAGGAGCATCCAGGATCTGCCGGGTGCGAATGCCCGTATCTAAACTGAAATTTTTCTTTGCATAATCAGAATAGATTTGTACATAGTTGAAGCTATGGATATCAATTTCTGCTGTCGATTTACCAAAGTCTTCTCTTTGTGCAATTAAATCTATGTAATGGCTGAAATCTAACGCATGGCCCTGGATCTTTTCCCTGGAGGGGTACCAGAAGTGAATAAGCAGGGGTCTGGAGATGGTATCTTTACCTAATATATAGGGCCTGGACCCGTCATAAGTTTTATAGCTCTTAAAGCCCACGTTATAGGGACCATAAACCAAATCAGCAGCCTTACAATCATTTATGGAAATGAGGAGAATAAGAGCAAAGAGACTAAGAGTCTTGATTTTTATTATCATGGAGTGAAGTTTTCTCAAAGGTAAACTAATTAATTAGTTAAACAACTAAAAGATTAGTTATATATTATCTGAGTAATGAAACTGCCTCCTACAACGTTACCCTCTTATGAAAGCATCATATCTTGTATCGTACGGCCAACCCGGATCACTTCAATATGGAGAAATGCCCGATCCTGTTCTTCAAAAGAACAGTGTGCTGGTCCAGGTAAAGGCAGTGTCAGTGAATCCGGTAGACTGGAAAATCAGGCAGGGAGTTCTGAAGCTTATCCAGGGATCTAAATTCCCGAGGATCATCGGTTCCGACTTTGCGGGTATTGTAAAGGAAGTTGCTCCGGGAATAAATGAGTTTAAAGCCGGCGACCGCGTTTACGGGGCTATTCCTGCTTTTTCAGGGAAGCCCGGTGCACTTGCCGGGATCGCCAATGTTCATCAAAAAGACCTGCGGGCAATGCCTGAATGGCTCTCCTTTGAAAAGGCTGCATCTTTGCCCGTAGCGGCACTGACGGCTCTTAACGGTCTGCGCAGATGTGGCGTACAGAAAGGCACCAGGGTACTTGTGAACGGTGCCACCGGTGGTGTTGGACATTTCGGGGTTCAGGCAGCAAAAGCGAAGGGGGCTCATGTAACTGCCACCTGTAGTGCGGGGAACAGTGAACTGGCCAGAGAACTGGGGGCAGATGAGGTGTCCGGGTACAGCGGGGATCATATGATCAGTGCGGGAATTCAGTTTGATGCCATTCTTGATGCCTGGGGAATGATGGCGAACAAGGATATTCGTCGCCTTCTTAAACCGGACGGAATTTATGCCTCACCATTATACATGCCCTGGACGATCTTCCGGGCATCCTGGATCAGGATCCGTTTTGGAAGGAAGATGACGTCCTCCAACATGCGTAGCAGACCTCAAGATTATGATGAGCTTGAGGCCTTGATTGAGCAGAATCAACTGAAGCCTGTGATAGAGAATGTATACCCGTTGGAGAAATCATCCGAAGCTTTCGATAAGGCCGAATTCGGGAAACCACGCGGAAAAGTGCTTATTAAAGTATGCTCATTTACTTGAAAACTTTAACTCCTTAAAAATATAAGCTCTGTTGATATTATGGCTTCCATAGAATATTGCGTAATTTCCATATAGTTAACCCGTTGTGCTATTAAGAAGCCAACGCATATTTTAAGTGGTTCAACGGTTTCTCGTTCTTATAATTGAT
>JARGFM010000044.1 GCA_029210725.1 Bacteroidales bacterium
GGGCATTCATTGCCTGCTGAACCGTCTTTGTGACAAAGCCCATCCCTGGCACCAAAAGATTTGGGAGCAGGTTAAGCACAGCTCGGTTGTAGGAAGTGATGAAACGGGAGGCAGACTCAACGGTAAGAAGATCTGGGTATGGACCTGGCAGAATAATCGGTTCACCTGGCTGACCGGTACAGATAATCGTGGATACCGAACCATCCAAGAGAGCTTCCCCACGGGATTTGCAGATACCGTTTTGGTGCATGACTGCTGGAGAAGTCACTTTCAAACCGGGGTGCAGACGCATCAGCTTTGTACGGCCCACCTGCTCAGAGAACTGAAGTATCTGGAAGAAAGATACCAGCACCGGTGGCCAGTCCGGTTCACAAAATTTATCCTTGATGGTCTTGAACTGAAAAAACATATGGATCCTGGGGATTACTATCAACCCCTGCAACAAAGAACTGATCTGGAAAAAAGACTGGATCGCCTGCTGGCATCCCGTATCGATCAAAACCATAAGGAACTTGTGTCCTTCCAAAAGAGAATGCTCAAGTACAAGGATTTTATCCTCACATTTCTGTATCATCCAAAGGTACCGCCCGACAACAATGGAAGTGAACAGGCCATACGCAATGTGAAAGTCAAACAAAAGGTGTCCGGACTTTTCTAATCCTGGAAAGGCGTAAACAACTTCCTAATCCTGCGAAGCATCACGGATACGGCTTTGAAAAACAAGCAGCCGGTGTTGAATGCTCTCAATCTTATCGCTAAATTGGCAGGGACTGATTAGTTACCATATTTATAAAAGGTTGGTTAAACAATATTTTCGATGAGCAGACACTCCGTTATTTCTCCACAAACCAGGATGCAGGAAGTTCACCATCGACCGTATAAGGCGTGGTGGCATCAACTTCCCAGGAATACAGGCTGTCGGCCCACAAATAGTACTCTTCATTGATCAGCGTGCCACCTTCATTCCGGATATGGCAATTGGAGGCACAGGAAGCGCCCTCTGCCACATTGGTACGTGCAGTCCTCCTGAGAATATTATGAGGCGTCGTGTAGTTAAAGGTTGGGAAGGCCTCAAAATTTTCATATTCCAGATCTGCTCCGTAACCCACCCAGTTTTCGGGATATGCCAGGGTGCGGCGAACCAGGGCAAATTTGCCGTCTTTAAGCGCAGGAATGGTGTTTAATGCGATCTTAAAGTCCATAAAGGCTTCTATCTCAGCATGACCATCCGCGATATGACAGGCCCCACAGCTGTTGTAGGACTGGGAATGGCAGATCTGGCACTGGAAATCGTCATAGTGCACGGAATGATAGGTATTGGAGCTTGCTTCATCGGGGTGACAACCTTCACAGGTGGGCAGTTCCGAATAGGCATAACGTTGCTCCACGGGATTTCCATCCCCATGTACCTCCATGCCGTCATGACAGCTCAGGCAGGTAAAATCCAGCTCATCGCGATGAAAATCGGGTTCCGCTTCGGAACTTACTCCCAGGAATGCGTGCCCTCCCCTCGAAGTGTGACAGGACACACAGACATTATACCAATCTGGAGTTTTATTAAAATTGTGTCCCTTGGATAAGCCCCCACCCGCGATTTTGGGTCTTACAATATGGCAGTTTCCGCAGGTTCCGTGGCAATGGGAACATTTGGCATCATATCCGGCTATCTGATGGGCAGGAAGCTTGTCAAAATCGGCCGATCCGGTATATTCACTGCTGCTCCGCATGGCCACCTTTCTTTTCTGACCGGTACCATTATGCAAACTGGTTACAAAGCCATCACTCACTGCTTCATGGCAGGTGGCGCATTTCTCCTGATGGATCAGGGAAGGAGCACTGGTCCAGTCGCCCGAGTGTGCTTCATTTTTATCCCCGCTATTCCCATTTCCGTTATGGCAACCCGTACACCCAATGCTGTAGTGTCCGGAGGCTTTAAAATCATCATAGCCCGTACCTCCCAGAAAAACCCGGTCATAGGGCTCATAGTGAGGTGCCTCTCCGCCGTAACCGCCAAGGGGAGCAGCAGTATCCGGCGAATGAACAGCGATAAGTCTTTCATAGTCGGTATGACATCCTTCGCAGGAGTTAGCTTTAATCTCGCCGCTATCTCCTCTTCCCGGAATCTGGTAATTTGTACAACCAATACCGGCGATCAATAACATCAGGAAGATAATGACCAGTCCTGAACCAATTCTTGAGTTTCTCATATCTGTATGTGTTAAACCATGAAACCATTACGCTTTCAAAACACCCATGCCTGTAGTGCTTAGGCAGCGATGTAAAGATTGAATATTTAAGGGATTTGTGAAAGAAAAAACAGCTGAAATAGCTATGAGAATGAACTGATCTAAATGGAGAGTGAAACTGATGCAAATCATCTTATTTCCTGATTCTTTTGTATATTTGTGAACCGAAAAAAACCATATTGATGGAAGACTTAACAAAATTCTCCGCCTGTACCCTGAGTTTTCATGAGTGCAAATGTTTTGAGAAGCTGACCCCCGGACAGAAGGGGTTTTTAGATGCCAACTCTGTTAAAATCAAGTATAAGAAAGGGGAGATCATTTGTAAACAGGGTGGGTTTGTCTCTCATGTCATGTATATGGAATCCGGACTGGCCAAGGTTTTCCTGGAAAATGGCAACAATTCATTAGTATTGCGTATTACTCCGGATAAAAACTTCCTGGGGCTCTCCTCTGTTTCTGAAGAGCACTCCTATTTTCCTTATTCCGCCATGGCATATATTGACTCTGAAATCCGCCAGATAGAGGTCAAGGCTTTTCGTACCCTGATGAAGGAAAATTTCGACTTCATCAGGGAAATTATCGATATTCTGAGTTCAAACAGTCTTCAGATCTATGGACGCTTCTTCTGCTTTACTTACAAGCAGGCCTTTGGCAGGCTCGCAGACATCCTCCTGTGCCTGGCAGACCGGATCTTTAAAAGATGTGATTTTGAACTCCCTCTATCCCGAAAAGAGCTGGCAGAGCTTTCAGGAATGAGTCCGGAAACGGTCATCCGGATGCTGAAAGAGTTCAATGACGAAGGCCTGATTCAGATGAGAGGGAAATCCATCGAGGTGATCGATTATAAAAGAATCAAGCAGATCAGTGAGACCGGGTGATCGTCCAATGCTTGATTCTCCTCGAAACTAATTTAAACGACAGGCATGTATACCGAAAGAGGGTGCCCTTTTGAGACACCCTCTTACTGGTTCAATTATTTCTTGCTCTTAACTAAACAGGTGGAGTCAGAGCTTCAATAGTATTCATTAATACAGCCTCTATGTATGCCGGATTGTGGAATCCGAGACTCTTATCTTCGCGGATTGCATTGTAGTTCACGTGAGCTGCAACCAGGTCGGTTGTAAATACACCGGGCATCATCAGGAACTCATTGGGACCCCCTTCGGGATACATAACCCCGGCGAAAACCAGAATATCATAGAGGTCATCCAGCAAGGTCTGCATATCTGCCTGCAGGGTGACGATTTTATCATCCAGATCCTCCGCAACTCCGGATGAAGAATGGCATGAGGTGCAGGAGGAGGACCAGTGGTAGTTATCACTGCCATGGAATTCATAGGTTATAGCCATGGAGTGTCCCGTCAGGTCGCCAAAACCATCGTTCATATGACAGGTTACACAACCATCTGCAGCATTGGCCGTGATATGATTCTCATTTGTCGGATAGTCGGTAGTACCGGTGAACTCAAAAAGATCGATTCCGGCCACTATATTATACTGTGGCGCATGGTGAACACCAGCACGCTTTAAGCCTGCGTTTATGGTCACCGTTGTGGTTCCGGCGTCAAAGTCAGCCCACAGGGAATCCACTGCCAGATACTGAGCTACAAACTGGTGACAAACAACACACTGATTTCCACTTCCCAGATCAATACCCGCTGAACCCGTAAAAGCCACCGTTACATCCGGGTTGGTAAGAGCCCAGTCTGCTTCGGTATAACTGTCATGGATATTATGACAGGTGTAGCAATTTGGCTGCGTAACATCCGCATAGGGAACATTGCTAGCACCCACTAAAGCATCCAGAAAGCCCTGACTGGTATGACATCCGGCACAATTATACGAGGGTCCGAAAGACCTGTTTGTGTACCCGGAAGTGTGGCCGGTCGAATGGCCTGAATTGGCATACTGCCTGGATTTGGTAACGATGGTCTGGTCATCACTGTGGCAAAGGATACAGGTTGCATTGGCATCCTGACCGTCCTGACCGTCCACACCATCGACCCCATCGGTGCCGTCGGCACCGTCAGATCCTGCAGGACCCTGCGGACCTTCACAACTACTCAGGATAACTGCTCCCATAATAAGGATGGCAAATCCTCCCAGTAGTGACAAAATAGATAGTTTCTTTTTCATAGCTAATTGGTTTTGCACTAAAATACTCTATGTCCCGTGTACTGTTCAAAGTTTCACTATATATATATGTACACAAAAATCGACGATAAGTTCAGTCGTATGATCGACATATATCGATGAATATGTCGATATAGCAATACGGGATAAAAGTATTACATTCGTAATCTACTCTACATAAAATCATTAAGCTCTATGCTGACTCTTGAAAAGAACGTTTCTAAATTCCTAAGCCCCGTAAATAAAGGGTTCGGGGTGTTAAATAACATGGCTGGAAAGCTCCAGATTTTACAACTCTTTGCGATAATTCTGCTCCTTTTCGTATCCTGTGAGAAGGATCCTCTGACGGTTAGGATTGCGGTTACAAGCGACGTGCACGGGATGATTTTTCCCTACGACTTTATCAACCGGGTCCGGTCCGGAAATTCGCTGGCCCATATATATAAATACACCCTTGAACAGGAGTTCAAGGAAGATACTGTCTTCTTCCTGTTCGACAACGGGGATTTCCTGCAAGGCCAACCCACGGTATACTACTACAACTTCGTGGATACCCTCGAGGAACATTTGTCATCGCAGGTGATGAATTTTATGGCTTACGATGCAGCAAGCGTAGGAAATCATGATATTGAAGCCGGGCCGCAGGTATACAACAGGATCCGAAAGACCTTTCGCTTCCCCTGGCTGGCTGCCAATGCGGTCGATACCGCTTCCGGCCAACCCTACTTTGAGCCCTATACCATCCTGAAAGCCGGTCGGAAAAAGATAGCTGTTCTGGGGCTTATTACCCCGGGAATACCGGGATGGCTCCCCAAGAATCTATGGCCCGGTCTGGAGTTCCGGGATATGCTTGAGACAGCCATGGAGTGGGTTCCCCGGATTATTGAACAGGAAGAGCCGGACCTGCTGGTGGGTCTCTTTCATTCAGGAACAGATGCCTCCTATGGCGGGAATCCCGATCCATACCTGAACGAAAATGCGGTTATGCTGGTGGCTCAGCAGGTCCCGGGATTTGATATTATCTTCGCGGGCCATGACCACAGAGTCTCCTGCGAGACCCTGGTCAACAAGGATGGAGATACGGTCCTGGTCATTGATCCGGGCAGCCACGGAAGATTTGCCGGAGAAGCTACGGTCACCTTCGGAGCAGAAGGCCCTTACATTACTGGACGAAACATCCCTATGTCGGAATACCAGCCATCAGAGGAATTTCAGGAACAATTTGATCCCCAGTTTGAAACCATTTCCACATACCTGGAAGACACCATCACCTGGCTGGCAGGTAAGATGGAGGGGCGGGACGCCTTATTCGGACCCTCCTCCATGCTGACTCTCATCCACAGGGTGCAGCTAGATCTGACCGGAGCACAGCTCTCCTTCACTGCTCCTCTCTCCATCACAGCAGTACTGCAGGAGGTACCTCTGCTGGTCTCCGATATGTTTAAACTCTACAGGTTTGAGAACATGCTCTACGTGATGGAACTAACCGGAAAGGAGATCGATGGATTCCTGGAACATGCCGTTGGACCCTGGTTCCATACCATGTCGGCTCCCGGGGATCCACTTTTGAATTTCGATCCGGAGCAGGCAGGGCGCCTGGCCGCCCCCTACTATAACTTCTCTTCAGCAAGCGGAATCAATTATACGGTAGATGTCACCAAAGCTCCGGGCGACCGGGTGAATATCGAATGCCTGTCCGGCGGGCAGCCCTTTAATGAAAAAGATACTTTCAGGGTCGCAATAAATTCCTATCGAGGAAACGGCGGAGGCGGACACCTGACCATTGGTGCCGGAATCCCGAAAAACGAACTGGCAGGCCGGATATCCTGGTCCTCCGAACGGGATATCCGTTTTTATCTGATGGAGCATCTCGGGCGACAGGACACCCTCCGACCGGTAAGCGAGGAAAACTGGTCCGGTATACCAGTTCATTTAACCGCTCCTGCTTCCATATCTGACCGAAAAGTCTTAGATTAGAACGCTATGCCCGTAATTAATAATTATTTTTAGTTTTGCACCCGTGAGTAAAAATCCTGAAACATTTTTTTACTCTCACTGGTTCTATTTATGATAAAGAAATAAAGCATGGATGTTAAAGGAAAAAATTTTGCCCGTTTTCTGGAAAGGAAGCAGGTCCGCAGTGATCAACACGATGCCAGGGCAGAGGCAAAACAACACTCCAAAGGAAAACTAACCGCCTGGGAGCGAATTGATATCCTGTTTGATGAAGATACCTTTGAAGAGATTGATGCTTTTGTGACCGCCGACATTTCTGATACCGGATTTGGAAAGGTCCAGAAGGCATTCGGGGACGGGGTTATTATTGGTCATGGGCTCATACGAGGCAGGCTTACCTTTGCATACGCTCAGGATTTCACGGTTATGGGAGGCTCACTGGGTTCTGTTCATGCGGCCAAGATCATGAAGATTCAGGATATGGCACTGAAGATGGGGGCTCCCATGATCGGACTGATCGATTCGGGAGGTGCCCGGATCCAGGAGGGCGTTGCCAGCCTGGCCGGTTATGCCGGGATTTTTTACAGGAATGTACAATCCTCCGGGGTCATCCCCCAGATATCTGTGATTCTGGGTCCTGCTGCCGGCGGAGCTGTTTACTCCCCTTCGATCACAGACTTCGTGTTTATGACCGACCAGACCAGCTACATGTTTGTAACCGGCCCCAATGTGGTTAAAGAAGTGCTTAATGAGGATGTTTCATTTAATGACCTGGGAGGTGCAGGGGTTCACTCCAAAAAGAGCGGTGTGGCGCATCTGGTTTTCCCGGATGAAGAGAATACTCTGATGGGGGTCCGGCAGTTGCTGGCCTATCTCCCTTCAAACAACATGGAGAACTCGCCTGAGATGGAATTGTCGGTAGATGAAACAGTGGATGTAGAGGAGAAGCTAAGAGATATTGTGCCGGACGATCCCAATAAACCTTATGATGTTAAGGATGTCATTGAACTCCTGGTGGACAAGCGCTCCTTCTATGAGATCGCAGAGAACTATGCCCAGAACGTGGTCATTGGCTTTGGAAGACTGGATGGGAAGGTCATCGGCATTGTAGCCAATCAACCGAAAGTTCTGGCAGGAACGCTGGATATCAACTCTTCCAGCAAAGGGGCCCGCTTTATCAGGTTCTGTGATGCCTTTAATATCCCGCTTCTGATCCTGGAGGATGTTCCCGGATTCTTACCCGGAATTGATCAGGAACATAGTGGGATCATCCGTCACGGGGCCAAAATGCTTTATGCCTTTGCAGACTCCACGGTGCCAAGGATAACTGTAATCCTTAGAAAATCCTATGGAGGGGCCTACTGCGTCATGAACAGCAAGAACCTGGGAGGCGATTTTAATTTTGCCTGGCCAACGGCCGAAATAGCGGTAATGGGTCCCGAAGGTGCCGTAGCCATTCTATACAGAAAGGAGCTGGAATCGTCCGACGATCCGGTGGCAATAAAGAAAGAGCTTGCCGCAAAATACCGCAATGAAATTGCCAATCCCTATGTGGCCGAAGAGCGCGGTTTTATTGACGAAGTAATCGATCCCGCCCAGACCAGGCTTAAATTGATCCGTGCCTTCGAGGCCCTGGAAACCAAACAAGTTGACAACCCTGCCCGAAAGCATGGTAATATTCCTCTTTAAATGTCTTCTATGAAAATAAAAAGATTGCTGATAGCTAACCGGGGCGAGATCACCATACGGATCATAAAGACCGCCAAAAAAATGGGTATCCGGTCCTATGTAATAAAAACTGCCAAAGAACCCAATGCCTGGTACCTGGAGGAAGCCGATGAGATCATTGATTTTTCAGGGAATTATGAGGATGTGATTCCCGAATTCCTGGATATCGAACGAATCCTCAAGAGCGCCAAAAAGCATAAAGTAGACGCCATTCATCCCGGATATGGTTTTCTTGCTGAGAACCCTGTTTTCGCAAGAAGATGTGAAGAAGAAAAGATCATTTTTGTCGGGCCATCCCACGATGCCATATACCGCATGGGACACAAAACCATTGCCAAAGAACTGGCCCGGGAACACGGCGTGCCTTTGCTGGGCGGAAGCCCCGGAGCTGTAAGGGATGCCGAAGAGGCCCGGAAAATTGCAAATGAAATTGGCTATCCGGTGATCCTGAAGGCCGCTGCAGGAGGCGGTGGCCGTGGCATGCGGGTAGTAGAGAGAGAAAAAGATATTGAACGAATGTTCACCCTGGCTACCAATGAAGCAGCCAAGGCTTTTAACAATCCGGACGTATTTCTTGAGAGATTTGTCAGGGAGCCGCGCCACATTGAATTTCAGATTCTGGCAGACCAGCATGGAAACGTGGTACATCTGGGTGAACGTGAGTGCTCCGTACAACGAAAACATCAAAAGTTGCTGGAAGAATCACCCTCTCCTGCTATGGACAGTAAATTAAGAAAAAAGATGGGGGAAGCGGCCATTAATATTGCCAAATCTGTGAACTATTATTCTGCCGGCACCGTCGAATTTCTTCTGGACAGTGATAACAGCTTCTCCTTTATGGAGATGAATACCCGGATCCAGGTGGAGCATCCGGTCACAGAAATGGTTACGGGAATCGATCTGATCGAACAGATGATCCGGATTGCCGAGGGAGAAAAGCTGCCGTTTTCACAAAAAGATATCAAACTGAATGGCTGGGCTATTGAATGGAGAATCAATGCAGAAGATGTTCAGTCGGGATTCTCTCCCAGTCTCGGCACCATCGATAAAATCTCCTGGCCGGAAGATGATCATATCCGGGTAGATACAGGGGTCAGAGACGGATCAGTGATTACTCCCTATTTCGACTCCATGATTGCAAAACTTATCGTTCATGCCGAAAACCGGGAGAAGGCCCTGCAGCTTTCCAGTCTGGCTATTCGCAAGTTCTGGATCAAAGGAACCAAGACTACCCTGGCTTTCTGCAGGGCTGTCCTGCAAAACAGTAATTTCAGAAAAGGGAACTTCAACACTTCCTTTCTTAGCAAAGAGCTAAAAATTCATTACCATAACGAACCCGATGAAGCCCTCCTTGCCGCCTTTTTCGCCACCTACGACTATGCCAGGGAGATCCATGAAAATGAGGAGAAACCACTTCATACGGAAAATGGTAAATCCATGACACCCTGGGTATTAAAAAAACGCTTACGATAAATCTGGATCAGGATATGGCACGTGCAGGAAAGAAGAAACAATCCACCAAACTCATAGCGCTTAGCGCAACCAATAAAGCTTATGAGTTTAAAAAACCCCTGGAAAAACGGATTTGGTACCAGGGAAAGGAGGTAGATATCAAGCTTCATGAAGATCCCAAAGGATTCTCCTACATTGTCTGGAAGAACAAAAAATACATGCTCGATGTAATCGAGAAAAAACAGAATCGCTATACAATTATGGTCAATGGCGTCTGGCACTCCTTCACCGTTGAGACCCCAGTTTCACTGAAACGTAGAAGATACCTGGAACAGCAGGCCGATACTTCCTCCGTGGTCTCCATTGAGGCTCCCATGCCCGGGAAAATAGTCGATATCCTTGTGGAAGAAGGGACTGAAGTGAAAGAAGGTGAACCCATTCTCATCCTGGAAGCCATGAAGATGCAGAATGAAATCAGCAGTCACATCACCGGCATCGTTAAATCTATAGCGGTTAAAAAGAATGAATCGGTTATGAAGGATGATGTTCTGATGGAAATTCAGAAAGGCTAGGTCCTATCGGAAAGGTATCTCATCCAACACCTGGTACTCAGGTCCCCCGGGTCCCGGGATACTGCGAAAAAACACCAGCCTCTCTAAAAACTCCTTACATTGAAACTGCCTGGCCATCAGATAAATAATCCTGTAATACTCCTCCGGATTTTTCACACTTCTCGGTCTTCCCAGCGTCAGATGTGCCCTGAACAACTGCTCTTCAGGTAATATACCACAGCGAGCCAATGCATGGTCGACCTGGACCTTCAAATGCTCCAGAATACCGGTCTGATCAAATCCCAGCCAGAGTACCCGGGGTCGTTTCCGGGGTCCGAAGCTGCCCAGTTCGCCCATACTTATCTCCGTCCGCCCGGGAACAGTCACACCCGCATGCAGTGCTTTCCCAATCTCCTCAACGACTGAAAGATCGGTGTCACCTATAAATCTGAGTGTTATGTGATACCGCTCCGGATCGACCCAACTGATCCTCTCCCCGGACAGGGTTTTCATCAAATCCTCACGACTCTTTAAGAATTCCCCGCTCACATGAAAAGGCAATCCGATAAATGTTCTAAAGTATTTTTCCATAAATTGGTACTACAAAAATATTAAATTGTCAAATACAGAACCCATGAAAAAATTTGTAGTGTTGCTTTCGGGATGCGGAGTATACGACGGAGCTGAAATCCATGAGGCCACCCTGAGTCTGCTGGCCATTGCCAGTCAGGGTTGCAGCTATGAAATTTTTGCTCCGGATATCAATCAGCATCACGTCATCAACCACCTTACAGGAGAAGAGATGGATGAAACCAGAAATGTGCTGGTGGAGTCGGCCCGGATCGCACGGGGCAAGATCAGAAATCTGAATGAGTTCAATCCAGCCTCCTTCGACGGTTTACTGTTGCCGGGAGGTTTCGGCGCCGCCAAAAATCTCTCAACCTGGGCCTTCGAAGGGGCTGATGCCTCTGTCCTGGCGGAGGTGGAGGATGCCATTACTGGAATGGTGGCCCTGAAAAAGCCCGTTGGAGCTCTCTGCATATCTCCGGTCATTCTGGCCAAAGTGCTTGGCAGGATTCATGTGACCATAGGAAAGGATGAGAGTACCATTGACGCACTGGAAACCCTGGGTGCAAAACATGTCAGTACTTCCCACGGTGAGGTGGTCGTGGATCCGGATTACAGGCTGGTAACTACCCCCTGTTATATGCTGGATGCAAACATCGTCCAGATTTATGAGGGAGCCAGTAAGCTGGTAGCTGCGATGATTAAACTGATGGCTTAATATACAAAGCGGTACAGTTTTTGTTTACTTTGTGTTAAGTTGAAAGCTCTGACACTACCTATCGTATTGGCCCTGGTCCTGCTCGGTGCAGCAGTGGATCTGAAGGCCCAGGAAGCCCTGAAGAAAAATTCAGTGGTGACACGCGCTGTGCTAGAAGGCTCCGATACACTTCCAATCGTTGAGTTGCCGGAAGTATGGGTGTATGAAACAAGAGACTTTGAATACCTCTACCTGAAACGGAGATACAGGCGGATGATCCACAATGTTAAAAAGGCTTATCCCTATGCCCGGATCGCCGGTGTAAAACTGAAAGAGCTGGACGATCACCTCTTAACCATTCAAAGCGAAAAAGAGCAGAAGGCCTATATCACCCTGGCCGAAAAAGAGATCATGGATCAGTTTGAAAAGGATGTCAAACGCCTGACGGTCACTCAGGGGATCATCCTGGTGAAACTGATAGACCGTGAAACGGGACGCACTTCTTACCAGGTGATCAAGGAACTGAAGGGTGGATTCACCGCTTTCTTCTGGCAGGGCATCGCCCGGGTCTTTGGAAATAATCTGAAATCCGAATATGATCCCCTGAATCAGGACAGAATCATGGAAGACATTGTCCTTGGTATTGAAGCCGGATTTATTTAAAGGCCTTCCCACGAGTTAAGAATTCCACTGTTTCCTGCTGCCCTGCTCAAGATCAGATCAATCCCGTATTTCCTTGAACATTCCATTGCCGCAATTGTCTTTATATGCTGTAAGTATAATAGAAATACATGACCGATCCCCGAAACAGACAGTATACCAATGGCGAAATTACAGTATTCTGGGTTCCCTCAAAATGCATCCACGCCACGACCTGCTTCAGGGAGCTGATTGAAGTATTCAATCCTGGCAGAAGGCCCTGGGTAAATATGGAGGGAGCGCCAACCCGTAAAATTATCGAAGTGGTGAATAAATGTCCCACTCAGTCCCTTGCCTGGAAGTATAACAAGGACCTAACAGAAGAAGAAAAAAAGGCACAGAAAGAAGTGGGTCAGAATTTGGAAGAAACCCCCAAGACCCTGTCCGGGAAAAACGCTCCCACAAGCATTCGCATCATGAAAGACGGACCCATCGTCGCAGAAGGCAGTTTTAAAATAATTGACGCGAAGAACCAGGAGCTAAAGCCTTCCACCATGACCTCATTCTGCCGCTGCGGAGCATCCCGGAACATGCCCTACTGCGATGGGTCACACCGAAAAATTGACTTTAATGACCAATCCGCTGAAAAAGGAGAATGAACATACCATCTTCCAGATTATTGCCGGAGGTCCGCTAAAGGTAAGCGGCACTTTTAAGATTCAGGGTCCTGACGGAAAACTCATCGAGGAAAAAAGTCCGCTCTACCTGTGCCGTTGCGGACACTCTTCAAATAAGCCCTTTTGCAGCGGCGAGCACAAACGGATCGGTTTCTCTGAATGATCCATCTGCTAATTCTATTACCTTTGCGGTATGTCGGCCATTCAAGTATACAGCGAAACAGAAGTGCTTGAAGGGGTACTGCTGCACCCTCCGGGTCCGGAAGTAGAGAATATGACCCCGAAAAATGCGGAGCGTGCCCTTTACAGTGATATTCTCAATCTTTCTGTAGCCAGAAGAGAGTATAACCAGCTGGAGTGCCTCCTTCAGCAACTGGTTCCCACTTTCAGGATCAAAGATCTGCTGAAGGATATTCTTCGGTCAAGTGAGATCAGGGAAAAAATCGTTAAAAAAGCCTGTTATAAGGAGGGGCAGCCTAAATTGATAGACAAGCTCCTGGACCTGAATGAAGCGGTTCTGGCCAAGCAACTGATCCAGGGGGTTCCTCTTGAACGCCATACCCTGACAGATTACCTGAGCAACGAACATTATTCTCTCAGACCCCTGCATAATTTCTTCTTTACCAGGGATGCCTCCGTAGCCCTGGGAAATCAGGTGTTGATTTCCAGAATGGCAAACCGGGTAAGAGAGCGGGAAGCTATGATTATGCAGGCCATTTTTGACTATCATCCCAGGTTTCGGGTGCAAACCATTCAGGCCGATGAGGGCTCGGCAAACCTGGGAAACATCTCGATAGAAGGGGGTGACCTGCTGGTTGCCGCAGAAAATATTACCCTGGTTGGCCTGGGTACCAGAACTACTTCGCAGGGAATCGATTTTCTGGTACAAATGGCATTGGACAGAAAAGAGAAGCATCACATTCTTGTCCAGGAACTGCCCTCCTCTCCCGAATCGTTTATCCATCTTGATATGACCTTTACACTCCTGGACTACGATTCGTGCATGGTCTACGAGCCCCTGATTCTTGAATCCAATAAATACCAGACCATTCAGATAGATATCGACAACGGGAAGGTGATATCCATCCGGAATGTGGAAAACCTGGTGAAAGCTCTGAAAAAACTAGGGATGGACCTGAAACCCTCCTATTGCGGCGGACAGAAAGATACCGTAACCCAGGAGAGAGAACAGTGGCACAGCGGAGCGAATTTCTTTGCCATTGGTCCGGGTAAAATCATTGGCTACAACAGGAATGTACATACGCTTGAAAACCTGAATCAGTCGGGCTATGAGATCATCGGGGCAAAGGATGTGCTTAATGGTAAAACGGATCTCTCCACAAGAAAAAAATACGTATTGACCATTGATGGAGCTGAACTCTCACGTGGCGGAGGTGGTGTGCGGTGCATGACGATGCCCTTCAAAAGAAAAAGATAGAAGTTGTTACTACTGGACTGCTAATCTTGAAATAAGATGAAAAAAACAATCTGGATTCTGATACTGATCCTGATCCTGGCAGCTGCGTCCACAGAAATAATTGCCCAGCAGAACTTTGCCAGCATATCATTCGGGGCTACCCTCCCCCGGGGCAACTATGGGGAAACAGGAGATCTGACCAGCAATGGCTATGCCAGATCCGGAGGGGCCATTAAGTTTGACGCCGGGTATTTTCCTGTTTCTTATTTCGGAATCGGAGGTTCTTTTTCTTTCGGTTCCAACTATGCTTTACGGGACTCCCTGGTGAAAGATATCGTGTCCTATATTGAAGCCGGTTTACCCGGTGGAATCGATATTCCCAAGGATGCTGAGGTACTCTATGGTTCAGGTTTCTGGAACTATATCAACCTCTTTATCGGCCCCCATTTCTCTATCAGGGCTTCTCAAAAAATCTACTTCGATTTCAGGGCTTTGGGAGGACTAAGCATTATCAGGCCTCCCGATCAGGAGTTAAGAATCACTTTTGACGGGGAAAGCATTTATTCCCGCATGAGCTATGACAATGTTTCATTCGGCTGGACTGCGGGCGGAGGCCTCAGGTATAAATTCAATTCAATCCTGGCTATTAAGCTGGGGGTGGATTTTGTACAGGCAAAAGCAAAAAACACCTATACCTTTGAGCTTTTCCAGAGTGTTGCGGCTGAGCTTCCTTCGGTCGATGCAACATTCTATATCAAGACTCTGGAGATAAGCGCCGGTCTGGCTTACTCTTTTTAGTATCCTGTACACTGAAAAATCGTTGCCGGCCACATTAAGCTGTGATGGCCTCAGAGCTTTTAATTCAATACATCTGGAAAAATAAATTGTGTGGCGGGAGATTACTGCGCACCACCTGTGGCCAGGAACTGGAGATTTTAGATCCCGGCGAACAGAATTTTCATTCCGGGCCCGATTTCTTCAACGCCCGGATAAGGCTGGGAAAAATAATCTGGGCGGGCAATGTGGAGGTCCACCTCTATGCCTCCCAATGGAAGATCCATGGGCATCACCTGGATCCGGCATACGATAATGTGATTCTTCATGTCATTCATTATTTCGATCTGGAAATTAAAAACAGCAAGGGTCGATCCATCCCTGCCCTGATTCTTGATGCTCCCTTTATACAGGACGTTCAGCCGGAAGATCTGCAAGAAAGAAAAAACTGGCTTTTATGCCAGAGCTACAGGAGTGATATTGCTTTAAGGGTCCAAAAAAACTGGATCCATCGCCTCTACAGGGAGAGGCTGGATCAGAAAGTGTACCAAATGACGCAGATACTTAACCGATACCCGGGTGACAGAGAAAAAGCCCTCTTCATAGCCATGGCTTCCGGTTTTGGATTACAAATCAACAGCCTTCCCTTCGAAATGATGGCTTCCGGGATCCCTTCACCACTCCTGTTGAAAATAAAAAACTGCCTGCCCGATGTGGAAGCGCTCTTTTTTGGTCAATCGGGCCTGCTCCATAGTCCCGTGAAACCAGGTTCTTATGCTGCATCCTTGTGGAAAAGATATGCACAACTAAAAAAAGCTGCAGGCACTGATCCGCTCCCTCCGCATCTTTGGAAATTCCTGCGAATTCGTCCTGCCTCCTTTCCAACCCTCAGGCTCGCACAACTTGCCTCACTCATTCATTTGCATTATCCTCTATATGAGAATTTCAGGAATAAGGAATCTGTTTCGGGGATAGAACAAATGCTTCAGTTCAGGACCAACTCATACTGGAATAATCATTATATCTTTGACAAACCGTCCCCGCATTCGATAAAAAAATTGGGGGAACATTCCGTAAAAAATCTAATCATCAATGTAATTATACCATTTACAGAAGCCTTACACAGAAAAGAACCTCAGAAATACTCTGGAATAAATCCCTTGACTATCCTTTGTCATATGACCCCGGAAAGTAATCACATAATCAAAAAATGGACTAATTTTGGAATCTGTCCAGGCAACGCAATGGAAGGCCAGGCGCTGATCCAGCTATATAATGGATATTGCAAACAAAAGCGCTGTCTTGAATGTGAAATAGGGAAACTGAAACCAAGTTGGTGTCCATGAAGAATAAAAGTCTGAAACACGCCTATTATACTCTGGGACTGTTGCTCTCTGTCCTGGTCATTGGCTCCGTGGGCTACTCCCTTCTTGGCTTCACCACCTCAGAGGCTATTTATCAGACCATTATTACCATGGCCACCGTAGGTTTTGAAGAGGTCCATCCTCTGAATAACCACGGCATGTGGTTCACCTCATTTCTGGTTATCGTCTCCATAGGAATCTTTGCCTACGCGGTAACCACTTTTACCAGATATATTGTTGAAGGTGTATTCAGGAACTCATATAAAGATACTCAGGTGAAAAGGAAAATCAGCCGACTAAGCGACCATGTGATCATCTGCGGTTATGGTCGAAACGGAAAGCAGGCAGCCATAGAACTGCTGGAACACAAGGTGCCCATTGTAGTGGTAGAACAGGATGATGACATCGTCCAAACCTTGAGAGAAACTCCGGGAATGCTTTATGTGGAAGGAGATGCAGCCGATGAGGAAGTGCTTAAATCTGCATGTATCTACACGGCAAGGGCCCTGATTACCACCCTGCCGGTAGATGCAGATAATCTATTCGTGGTTCTGAGCGCCAAGGAACTGAACCCGGCCGTAAAGATTATTGCACGTGCCTCCCTGGAAAATTCCGATGTGAAACTCAAGAGAGCAGGTGCCACAAACGTTATTATGCCCGATAAGATTGGCGGACAAAGAATGGCTAAATTAGTGGCACAACCCGATATCGTTGAGTTTATAGATATTTTACTGCTGCAAAGTGCCAAAAATGTCGTTCTTGAAGAAATCTCCTGCAAAAACATTGCATCCTGTTTTGCAGGGAAATCCATTATTGAACTGGATATCCGGAACACATCCGGAGCAAATATCATCGGAATGAAAAGGAAAGATGAATCCTACCTGATCAATCCCCTGCCCGAAACCACACTCACTTCCAGCGACCAGTTGTTTGCCCTGGGAACCAAAGAGCAAATAAGCCATCTGAGAAAGACGATTTCAACAGAGCATACTGAATAGAAATATTACAGATCTGCAATTGATTCAATTGATTGATTTTCTGCATGGTGAATCAGCTAAAAATCTTCTTTCCTGAAGTTGTAAATTCAAAATAAATAAATACCTTTGCATCTCGAAAATCGAAACAGATATATTAAGTAGAAAAAAGAAGAATGTACCTAACAACGGAGAAAAAGAAGGAAATCTTCAAGACCTATGGCAAATCCGAAGCTGATACAGGTTCAGCTGAAGGCCAGATTGCAATTTTTACTACCAGGATCAATCACCTGACCCAGCACTTGCTGACCAACAAAAAGGACTACAGCACACAAAGGGCCTTGCTCAAACTCGTTGGTAAGAGGAGGAAATTGCTCGATTATCTCAAGGAAAAGGATATTGTGAGATATCGTGCTATTATCAAAGCCCTGAAAATCAGAAAATAATAATATTAGAACGAAAAAAGGCAATTCCAGGATTGCCTTTTTTTGTATTCATTGCATTTAATCAGATATTATGTCGAAACCGAAAGCAATTCAAGAGACTATCGACCTAGGTGATGGTCGGTCAATCAGTATAGAAACCGGCGTGCTGGCGAAGCAGGCCGACGGAGCCGTCATGGTTCGCATGGGCGATACCATGATGCTGGCCACCGTGGTCAGTGCCAAAGAAGCCAGGGAAGATGTGGATTTTATGCCACTCTCCGTCGATTATAAAGAGAAATATGCTGCCCTGGGAAAATTTCCCGGCGGATTCCTCAGACGAGAAGCAAGGCCTTCCGACTATGAAATCCTCATATGTAGGCTGGTGGACAGAGCACTCCGCCCTCTTTTCCCGGACGATTATCATGCCGAGACCTTTGTCAATGTGACCCTGATGTCAGCTGAGGCGGACACGCCTCCCGATGCCCTGGCCGGACTGGCGGCTTCTGCCGCACTGGCAGTATCGGACATTCCTTTCCATGGCCCCATTGCCGAAGTCAGGGTGGCCCGGGTAAATGGCCAGATGGTCGTAAACCCCACTTTTACACAGCTGGAAGATGCAGATATCGAGATTATCGTTGGCGCTACCTATGATAACATCCTGATGGTAGAGGGAGAAATGAAGGAGGTCAGTGAGGCCGAGATGCTTGAGGCCATCAAATTTGCACACGATGCCATCAAACCCATGTGTAAAGCTCAGCTTTCCCTGTCTGAGAAGACCGGGAAAGTGGAAAAAAGAGAATACTGTCACGAAGTCAACGACGAAGAACTAAGCAAACGGGTCTGGAAAGAGACTTATGAATCAGCACTGAAGATTGCCAGGTCGTCCAATGCCGACAAGCACGCCCGCAGTGAGGCCTTTGAAAAGGTCAAAGAGGAGTTCCTGGCAAAGCTTTTTGAAGAGGCAGGAGAAGAGGGCGAAGTGAATGAAATGCTGGTAAGTAAATACTACCACGATGTGGAGAAAGAAGCAGTTCGCCGGGTGATCCTGGATGATGCCGTCCGACTGGATGGAAGAAAGCCGGACGAGATCCGCCCCATCTGGAGTGAAGTGGACTACCTGCCTTCAGCCCATGGTTCAGCAGTATTCACCAGGGGAGAGACCCAGTCCATCACCACCGTTACCCTGGGAACCAAGATGGATGCCAAGTTGATAGATGATGTAATGAAGAAAGGCAATGACAAATTCCTGCTTCACTATAATTTCCCGGCCTTCTCCACCGGCGATGCACGCCCTAACAGGGGAACAAGCCGCAGGGAAGTCGGACACGGAAACCTGGCACACCGGGCGCTGAAAGGAATACTTCCTACGGCGGATGAAATGCCTTACACACTCCGGATTGTTTCCGATATTCTTGAATCGAACGGATCCTCATCCATGGCCACTGTCTGTGCCGGCACCCTGGCCCTGATGGATGCAGGAGTGCAGATTAAGAAACCAGTGTCCGGGATTGCCATGGGACTGATCACCGATAAAGATTCAGATAAATTTGCGGTTCTTTCCGATATACTTGGCGACGAGGACCACCTGGGCGACATGGACTTCAAAGTAACCGGTACACGCGACGGGATCACCGCCACACAAATGGATATCAAGGTGGAAGGCCTTTCATATGAGATCCTCTTCCAGGCGCTGGAACAGGCCAGAAATGGCAGATTGCATATACTTGACGAGATAGCCAAGACCATGCCTGCTCCAAATCCGGATTACAAACCACACACTCCGAGAATTGAGCGGATCGAGATTCCAAAGGATATGATCGGCGCTGTAATCGGACCAGGCGGCAAGGTGATTCAGGAGATCCAGGCAGAAACCAACAGTACGATTACCATCGAAGAGATCGGCAATGTGGGTCTGATTGATGTATTTGCTGTTGATAAGGCATCGATTGACGCAGCCATGAACTGGATCAAAGGAATCGTTGCTGTACCGGAGCCGGGAGAGATATATAAAGGGAAAGTGAAAACCATCACCCCATATGGGGCCTTTGTGGAAATCATGCCCGGGAAAGACGGACTGCTTCATATCTCCGAAATTGAGCACAGAAGGCTTGAAAAAGTAGAAGAGGTACTCAAAGAAGGTGATGTTATTGAAGTGAAACTTCTGGCAGTGGATGAAAAAAATGGAAAATTGAAACTTTCCAGGAAAGCACTTCTCCCAAAGCCGGAAAGTAAGAATTGAGCATAGCTCTCTTTTAATTAACCACAGATGAGGCTGTCTTAAAAGGGGCAGCCTCTTCTGTTTTTCTAAGGAATTCTTATGGCTATAGTTTATAATAGCGTTTTATTTTGTATCTTTAAAATAAAAAGAGATGGATAAAACCGAGATCAAAACTGCACTATTATCCTTATCAGTTGAAGAACGGGCATCCTTGTTGGCAGAGATAGAAAATGAGCCCAGCTTGCATTCCCCGGTCTTAGATAAGCGTCGGAACCATTTAAATAACAAGATAGGGTGTTGCCCTCACTGTGATAGCAAGAAGTACCGCAAACACGGAATAGATAAAGGTAGCCAGCGTTACTTTTGCAACAATTGCAAGCGTACGTTTACAGAGTATACCGGGACCTGGCT
>JARGFM010000045.1 GCA_029210725.1 Bacteroidales bacterium
TGTTCTGAACAACTTGAATTTACTGACTTTTCAGCATTTTCAATGAACAATTCCCTTTTATTTATGAATAATCCAGGTTAAAATTACGAAATATTATTTTATTATTGTGTTAGAACGAAACGAAACGAAACTAAACCTAACCAAACCTCAAAAAGGATGAGGATATCATTTTGCGGTCCAACCGTAAAATGAGACTCTAATAGCCCAAGTTGAAACTAACCCTAATTTAAACTAAACCTATCATGCGTATTACTAAAAACAAGAAGGGTGTCATCTTATCACTCTTACTAATTTGCCTTGCCTTTGGCGCAGCCTACGCTCAGGTTAGAACGGTTACCGGAACGGTGACCTCTGAGGAGCTGGGACCACTTCCCGGAGTAAACATTGTGATCCAGGGAACTGTGCAGGGAGCAGTAACTGATGTGGACGGAAAGTACACTATCAATGTACCAGGACCTGATGCGGTCCTTGTATTTTCTTACATTGGCTACTCTACAGTAGCTTACACTGTGGGCGATCAGACAACGGTCGACGCTGTTTTGGTAGCGGATGTGACTGCACTCGATGAGATCGTGGTAACCGGGTATACCTCCGTGCGAAAAGCGGATATTACCGGTGCAGTAGCTATCGTGAACACGGACGATATGAACCAGATCACCTCTGCAAGTGTTTTGCAGAAACTGGAAGGACGCGCCTCCGGCGTTTCCGTGAATATCAACGGTCAGCCAGGTAGCCGGAACACGGTCCGAATCAGGGGGATCAGCTCCTTTACCGACAACGATCCGCTCTATATCGTAGACGGGGTACCGATTGAAACGGCAGACCTGAATTTTTTGAATCCTAACGATATAGAGTCCATGCAGGTATTGAAGGACCCCTCAACGGCATCGGTGTACGGTGCACGCGCCAACAATGGGGTCATCATTATTACAACAAAGAAGGGCCAGAAGGGGAAAGCCAGGTTAAATGTAGATGTGAACATGGGTGTGCAGAATCCGGTGAAAGGTCTGAACCAGATCCTGATCCAGGATGCTTTGGACTATCATTCCATTGTAAAGCAGAGTTATGAAAATGCCGGGTTACCGGTTCCGACAAATATTTACGGAGACCCCAATAATCCATCCCTGCCTAATTATTTATGGCCCAATGATGGAGTAAACCAGACCATGACGGTGGACGAGAGTCTCTACTCCTGGCCGGATAATCTGATCATGGAAGCTTCTCCCGGAACTGACTGGTGGGATGAGGTTTTCGATCCCTCGCTGGTCCAGGATTATAACATTGGTATGAGCGGAGGTGGCGACAATTCGGTCTACAATGTTTCCATGCAGTATTACAACCAGGATGGTACCATGAAATATAACTGGATGGACAGGTATTCCATCAGGGCTAATACGGAGTTCAAATTCGGACGCCTGAGTGTGGGTGAAAATTTTGCCATCTCGCGTATGAACATGGTAGCTGGATTGGGATCCTACAGTACAACAAACCAGAACATGGGTGAAGGATCAATCGTCAATAATATAATTAAAATGCAGCCCATTGTTCCTGTCTACGACATCGACGGATACTTTGCCGGTGCAAAAGCCAATTCCCTGGGTAACGGTACCAACCCGGTCAAACAGGCGTACAGCTCCAAGGACAATGTAAACACTCAAAACAATGTTGTCGGAAATATGTTTGCCTCTTTGAAAATCATAGAAGGGCTGCAGTTAAAATCAAGTTTCGGTGTGAACCTGAGCAATTCCCTTTTCAAAGGGTTCAATTACCCGACACCTGAAAACTCGGAACCCACAATGGTCTGGAGCATGAACGAGAATTATGCAACCCAAATGGAATGGACCTGGACCAATACGCTTAATTATGTGAACTCTTTCGGCAATCACAACATCAATGCCCTGGCCGGATATGAAGCCATCGATTATAAAAGGAACTCCCTTAATGGAAGTATGGCCGGATATGTATCAACCGACCTGCCTGCCTGGTACATCCAGGACGCACTTGGTGATCCAAGCACCAAGACTGTATACAGCTATGGAGCGGTAAGTTCCCTTGTTTCGATGTTTGGAAAAATTGATTATAATTTTGCCAGCAAATACTACCTGAGCGCTACGGTAAGGAGGGACGGTTCCTCCAAGTTCGGACCTAATTTCCGTTACGGGGTCTTCCCGGCCTTCAGTGCAGGCTGGCGTATCTCTGAGGAATCCTTCATGAGTAACCTGATCTGGCTTAGCGACCTGAGGTTCCGCGGCGGATGGGGAATAACAGGTAACCAGAATATCCCTGCCGGGAGGACAGCCAACCAGTACGGGGGAAGTACCTCAAATACTTTTTATGATATCAACGGGACCAATTCATCCATTGTTACCGGATATCGCCTTACCGCGCTTGGAAATCCCGACCTGAAATGGGAAGAGAACGTATCCGCCAACATCGGGTTCGATCTCTCCCTGCTTGACAGGAGGATCAACGTGGTATTCGACTATTACACACGTACTGTTAATGATCTTCTGTACGGACCGCAAATTCCTGCTACTGCCGGACAGGCAAGTCCCCCGATCGTCAACATCGGGACCATGGAAAACAAAGGGATCGACTTCTCTGTTGGTTACCGCAGCAAGCTTACCGGCGAATTCCAGTGGGAAATAGAGTTTATCGGCAGTCACTATACCAACGAGATTGTCCAGATCGACGGAGTACAGGACTTCTTCTACGGACCCCAGGGAGGACGGAAAGGTACCTTTGTGATCAACCAGGTGGGTTATCCTATCAGCTCATTCTATGGTTATAAGCAGGACGGAATCTTCCAGAACCAGGGTGAGGTGGATGCACATGCCACCCAGGATGGAAAGGCTGTGGGTCGTTTCCGTTACGAAGACGTGAATGGAGATGGAGCGATAAATGCTGAGGACAGGACCATTATCGGGAATCCCCATCCCGACTTTACCGGGGGGGTGAATTTCTCTGCCAGCTGGAAAAACTTCGACATGAGCATGTTCCTGTTCGGTTCTTATGGAAATGATATATGGAATCAGAACTATGAGTTCACTGTGTTCCGGCTCTATAGTACAAACGTTCGTCAGGACCGTCTGACCGACTCCTGGACACCGACAAACACGGACGCTAAATATCCCCTGCTTGATCAAAATGACCAGTTCAGCGATCAATATAGCAGCTTCTACGTGGAGGATGGTTCCTACCTCAGGATGAAGAATCTGCAGCTTGGTTACACTGTGCCGAAGGCAGGGTGGTTCCAGAATATCCGAATCTATATTCAGGGCCAGAACCTGTTTACCCTCACCAAATACACCGGTCTTGATCCGGCACTGCCCACCATCAGTACAACGGGCTCTTCCGGAAACCAGTCCGACCAGGCCATGGGGATCGACTACGGACCCTACCCGGCCAACAGGATTTTTTCAATCGGAATTAATGCAAACTTTTAAAATATAAAGCGATGAAGAACATGATTAAAACACCGGGAATTATCGCGATTTTTCTCATCATGCTGTTTGCCTGTAGCGAAGATTTTCTGAACAGGCCGGCCCAGGGGAACCTGGATGCTCTCACCCTGGCCAACCAGGAAGGGGTGGAAGGGAACCTGATCGCTGCTTATTCCTACCTGGACGGCCAGGCCTCCTCCGGGGGGATCGTATCGGCCACCAGTAACTGGGTCTTTGGCAGCGTTGCATCTGATGATGCCTATAAAGGCTCGGAGCCTGGCGATAACCAGACTACTACGGATATAGAACTCTACCAATGGTCGAGCGGTAATGCCGACGCCGGAATGAACGAGAAATGGTCGGGGCATTATGATGCCATCAGCAGGGCCAATGCAGCACTATCCCTCCTGGCCCAGGTAGAGGGTATCTCCCAGGATGACCAGGACAGGATCACGGGAGAGGCCCTCTTTTTAAGAGCATTCTATCATTTCGAACTTGCTAAGATATTCGGAAATATTCCCTATTATACAGAAGAAGATGTTGATTTCAGGAAGACAAACGTGGGTGTAACACCTATGAACGATGTGATAGAGGATCTTCAAGATGCCATCAGCCTCCTCCCTGAAACCCAGGCAGCTGTCGGAAGGGTTACAAGGTGGACCGCCAAAGCCTTTTTAGGTAAGGTCCAGGTTTTCCAGGAAGACTGGGCAGGAGCGCTGACCACCCTCACTGATGTGGTGAACAACGGTCCCTATAGCCTTGAGACGAACTATCATTTTGTCTTTGATGTGGCGCACAACAACGGACCGGAGACGGTGCTGGCCTACCAGGCTTCTGTCAACGACGGAGCCGGGGGTGGAGAGAACGGCAATCATCCCGATCGCCTGAACTATCCCCACAGCGGAAGCCCCTTTGGCTGCTGCGGCTTCCACCAGGCATCCTATAATCTTGTGAATGCATTCAAGGTGGATGCAAACGGACTTCCCTTCCTGGATGGTTCCTGGAATAGTGCTATCCTGGCCCCGGGTGATGTTGTGGATCCGCGTCTGGACTGGACCGTAGGGAGGGATGACGTTCCCTTCCTGGACTGGGGAAACCACGAGGCCGGCTGGATCAGGGACCGGGCATGGGCAGGACCTTTCAGCATTAAGAAAACGGTTTATGAGCAGGCTGCTGGTGCCGCCAGTGCAGTAGGCTGGGCTCCGTATCAGCTCAATTCACTGAACCGCCACCTTCTCCGTTATGCAGATGTGATGTTATTGCTGGCGGAAGCTGAGATTCATGCCGGTTCGCTCGACAATGCTAGGGACCTGATCAACGAGATCAGGACCAGGGCCGCACAGTCTGCCCAGGGACCTGTAGGCGGACCCGTTGTCGTACCAATGAATGATGCATCGATCACCTGGGCAACCTATAATATAGGGACCTATCCTCCCGCAGGATGGGATGCCACGAAGGCCCTTGCAGCCCTGAAGATGGAGCGCAGGCTGGAACTGGGAATGGAAGGGCATCGCCTGTTCGACCTCAAAAGGTGGGACGATGCCATTACAGTTCTGAATGATTTCCTTGAAGTTGAAAAGACCAGGATAGCCTATCTTGCCAATGCATTTGAATTTGAACAGAGGCATATGCTGTATCCCCTGCCCATCGTTCAGGTGGAGCTGAGCGTTGTTGATGGGGAGCCGCGGCTTGTTCAGAACCCCGAATGGTAGCATAATAGTTCACTATAATTCAAATCCCGGAAGGAAAATTAGCGTTCTCTTTCCGGGATTTTTCTGTATGTTTATTTTTTCTGCTCTGTAAAGTAGTATTGAAAAATCATAGTGTAAATTATGAGATCGGCGAATTCCATTTTGATGCTGTTGTTGTTCATACTGGGCCTGGGTTCGTGCTCAGGGGAGGACCCCCTGTTTGAAAGAGTGAAGCCCGGGAGAACCGGAATCACCTTTTCGAACAGGATCACCGAGAATGAACAATACAATATCCTGGCATTTGAATATATCTACAATGGGGGAGGTGCGGCGGTGGGGGACTTTAACAATGATGGTTTGCAGGATCTCTTTTTCTCGGGAAACATGGTGGATAACCGCCTCTACCTGAACCGGGGAAACTGGAAGTTCAGGGACGTCTCAGCAACGGCCGGGATTGAGGGGGCTGACAGATGGAGTTCGGGGGTGGCCCTGGTGGACATCAACAACGATGGCCGGCTTGATATCTATGTATGTGCCACTGCCTATGAACCGGGAATGAGAAGGGCCAACCAGCTGTTTGTAAACCAGGGGGACCAGGGAGGTGAATCGCCGGTATTCATTGAAATGGCTGAAGAGTATGGAATTGCAGATACAAGTTATACAACAGCAGCCGCGTTTTTCGATTACGACAACGACGGGGATCTTGACCTGTACCTGGCAGTGAATCACTTTGATGCCAAACTGACACCAAATGGATACTGGTATAAGAAGGATCCCAGGGCAGAGGCAAATACGGACAGGTTATATGAGAACAGGTACGATTCAATTCCCGCTCACCCCGTGTTCAGGGAGATCTCGGCACAGGCTGGGATTGCCAGGGGTGGATTCAGCCTGGGACTGAATATCGTCGACATAGACAGGGACGGTTGGAAGGACATCTATGTCTCAAACGACTATAATTCGCCGGATATGCTCTTTATGAACAACCGCAACGGGACTTTTACAGACCGCTCCGGGGAGTATCTGAAGCATACCTGTTATTCGGCCATGGGAATGAATATCGCCGATATGAACAATGACGGACTTGCAGATATCTTCGTGCTTGACATGTTGCCTGAAGATAATTTCCGTCGGAAGGTCTTTCTTCAGCCCTACAATTACGTATCCTATCTGAACAACGAAACGTTCGGATATACTTACCAGCACGTACGCAACGTGCTGCAACTCAACCAGGGGACCAGGCCCGATAACGGCCAGCTTCTGTTCAGTGATGTGAGTCTCTACTCCGGGATACATGCCACCGACTGGAGCTGGACACCCATGCTGGCTGATTTTGATCATGACCAGTTCAGGGATATGATCATCACAAACGGTTTCCCAAAGGACATTACAGATCATGATTTCGGTGATTTCATGACAATGCGGGGCAATTATATGGACCGGGTAGTCCCTTTGACTCTCATTCCATCGGTAAAAATTAACAATTACGCTTACAAGAACCAGCTGACAGAGGCGGGCGGGATTCCCCGTTTTTTAAAAGTGTCGAAGGACTGGGGAATTGACGAAGCTTCATTTTCCTCCAGTGCGGCCTGCGGGGATCTTGACAATGACGGGGACCTTGACTACGTTGTCAACAATATCAACGACAGTGCATTTGTATTCAGGAACATGCTTTTGGAGAAGGAACCTGAGAAGGCCAACTGGCTGCAAATGGAGATGAAGGGAGGGGAACATAATCTGAACGGACTGGGAGCCATTGTGGAGATCTATTATAACGGGAAACAGCAGATGTGGGAGAACACGCCCTACAGGGGATACCATGCCACCGTGCAAATGGGTGCTCATTTTGGACTTGGCGGCATAGAGCTCCTCGACTCGGTTCGGGTTGAATGGCCTGGCGGGAAGGTACAGGTGCTTCACAAGGTGGCAGTGAACCAGGTCCTGACCCTTGATTACAGGGACGCCATACCGGAAGTTATCCGAACCTCTGCTGCCACTGTCTCTGTTTTCAAGGAGGTAAGCAGGGATTGGGGCCTTGACTTTATACCTCCCGAGCGTGATTATATCGATTATAATGTACAACCCCTGCTCTTACATAAGCTTTCTCAACTGGGTCCGGGCATGGCGGTTTCTGATGTAAACGGGGATGGACTGGAGGATTTTTATATCGGGGGATCGCGTTTTTACAAAGGAAGGTTTTTTCTGCAGTTGCCGGAGGGTGGATTCCTGGAGTCGGATCTGCTACCGGGTGAAGAAGGAGAGGGCAAAAGGGAAGAGGAACTTGGCGTTCTTTTTTTCGATGCGGATAATGACCTGGATGAGGATCTCTATCTTGTAAGCGGGGGGTATGAATATGAAATAACCGACTCTTCCTACAGGGACCGGCTTTTCCTGAATGAGAATGGAAGGTTTCTGGAGGCAGAAAGTGCACTGCCTGATCTCCTTTCGAGCGGTTCCTGTGTAAAGGCGGCCGATTTTGACAGGGATGGCGACCTTGACCTCTTTGTGGGGGGACGTGTACATCCTGCCAACTATCCCCTGCCTGTGAACAGTTACCTGCTGATAAATGATGGCAAGGGAAATTACAGCATAGGGAATGAGGCTTTAATACCAGGGTTGAACGAGGTTGGGCTTATCAGTGATGCCCTGTGGACCGATTTTAACAACGATGGCTGGGTCGACCTGCTCCTGGCCGGAGAGTGGATGCCCCTGACATTGCTGATCAATAATGAAGGAAAATTTGAACGGATGATCCCTATCGGGGGAGGGCAGGCTACAGGGTGGTGGAACAGCCTGGCATCGGCCGATTTTGACATGGACGGTGACATGGATTACGTGGCAGGCAACCTGGGCAGCAACTCCCTGCTTAAAGCAAGTGTATCTCACCCGGTCAGCCTTTATGCGGGTGATTATAACAATGACAATTCGCTGGACCTGATACCAACAAGCTATTTCACAAACGAACAGGATGAACCAGGGGAATATCCGTTCTTCGGGCGTACTGATATGGAAAAACAGCTGCATAAGCTAAGGGAGTTGTTCCCGGAGCATAAAGCGTTTGGCCGGGCTACCATAGAGGAGTTAATGGAGAGGCTTCCGGATGCAACAACGCTTCTGTTGAAAGCCAATTACCAGTTGACAAGCTGGGTGGAGAACAGGGGCAATGAAGAATTTGTTGTACATCCTCTTCCCCCGGAAGTCCAGCTGGCACCTGTGTTTTCGATACTGACCGGGGACTTTACAGGCGATGCCCTGCCTGATATCCTGCTGACAGGAAACGATTACGGGAATGAGATTCGTGAGGGGCGTTATGATGCCCTGAACGGAATGCTCCTGCAGGGTGACGGGAAAGGAAATTTCAATCCCCTCTCCATGCAAAATAGCGGGATTATTATCCCGGGCGATGGGAAGAGCCTTGTTAAGTTGCAGGCCGGGGATGGTTCACTGCTGGTGATCTCAGCGCAGAACCGGGGTCCGTTGGGTTTGTTCAGAAGTTCGATCCCTTACCACTCCATTGAATTGGAGCCACATGATGTTGCAGCCATTGTTCACCTGCAGGAGAGCCTCTCCTACCGGGAGGAATTTTACTACGGGAACAGTTATCTGTCCCAGTCGGGACGGCGACTCTGGTTACCTTCCTATGCACAATATGTAACCTTGATTGATTACAACGGTGAAAAGCGCCGTGTGACAATGCCGGTAAATGATTAAATTGTACCGTTTAACTCCAACTCGTAGAGGCCATGAACATACTATTTCATGATTGTTTGAAAGTAATGGCTCTGTATCTGGCCATAATGATCACCGGATGCGTCAGCAGCCAGTCTGCAGGTTCGGAAAAAAGGCAGGAAGAACCTGAAATTGTAGATAGCGGGTATCAGATAACAGGAGCCAGGAATACGAACCAATCCAATATAAAGGTACAGCCCAACAGGGAGAGGCCATCAAACCTCAGTTTGGAAATGATGCTGCAGCAGTTGCCAGGTGTTCGCATCAGGAGCGGCCGGGGGGCATATGCACAATTTGTGGTGGATGGGACCTCCTCCTCATTTATGGCGGATACAAGTCCCCTTTTTGTAGTGAACGGAATGGCGATGGGAACGGATTTTTCGGTGGTCTATTCAATGGTTAATCCCAATGATGTCTCCTCCCTGAGTGTTTTGAAAGGATCAGATGCAAGTATATACGGGACCCGTGGGGCCAATGGGGTGATACTTATCCGGACAGAAATAAACAAATAGAAACAACCCGGTCGGGCTGTTTAACTGCCCGGGGAAATTTATTTAAACCTTAAAAGATTATATCATGAAAAGAATGCTGCTCTTCGTTACTCTACTGATCCTGGTATCCAATGCCAGCGCTCTTTCAGCCGGTAATCCTCACTCCGGACTGAAGGTAGCTTACGGACAAAAGACAGGTGGAGAATATACAATGGTGGTGGATGGTTTCGACTGGGGTCCAGGCGTAAGCAAGGTAATCCTTTCAATGGGAGAAACCGTGACCAGCACCGATCCAGGGACTTTTGCCGTATATGCCAGCAGGCATTCAGACTGCGTGGAGATCACCGGGGAAGCTGCAGCCGGAGAGAGGACAGTTATAACGGCTTATGTTTCCGACAACCGGGGAAACCGGATGGAAAGTGGCCGGCATGTAACAATTGTACTATTTGTAAGTCCCCTGCTTACTCTTGGCAATCCTTTTGCTTATGTAAGGGGCGAGGGAGCATGCAGGGGAAACGTCTGGGTTGATTACCAGATGACCATTGTAGATAAAACAGCCAACCGGGTATGGGATACCCAGGCAGGTCGCTTCAGCAAAGAGCTGGAGAGATTTGACCTTTCGGGCCGGTTCTCGTCCCGTGAGGGGATCAACATGTCCTATGCATTCCATATCCCTGAAACAACCGGGAATAAGATACCCCTGATCATCTGGCTCCATGGGGGCGGAGAGGGAGGAGCCGATCCCAGTACCGCACTGCTTGCTAACCGCGCAGCCAATTATGCATCGGAAGAAATCCAGGCAATTTTTAAGGGGGCCTATGTCCTGGTTCCCCAGTGCCCGGGAGCCTGGATGCACAATGACAAAGGAGTCATGACTGAAGGGAAAGAAGAAGATATGTATCACGGGGCTCTTATGGAACTGATCCGGGCTTTTGTGAGCAGCCATAGCAATATTGATACCGACAGGATCTATGTGGGTGGATGCTCCAATGGTGGATATATGAGCCTGAAGCTGATCCTCGAACATCCCAACTATTTTGCTGCAGGATACATCAGCGCATTGGCCTACCAGTCGCAATACATTTCCGATGAAAAAATAAACAGCATAAAAAATGTTCCAATCTGGTTTGTTCATTCAGCGGACGATCAGACCACTATTCCTGACAGGACTGTCATCCCTGTCTACAACCGTTTGAAGGCCGCAGGGGCGAAAAATGTCCATTTTTCCTATTATGACAATGTGATCGATCTCACCGGTTTGTTTGGCGGGGCAGGCTATCATTTTCCCGGACACTGGTCATGGGTATACTGCCACGTAAACCAGTGCTGGAAGGATGTTGACGGATCGCCTGTTGAAGTCGACGGGAAACCGGTGCATATCATGCAGTGGCTTGCCGCACAGCGTAGATAGATAGTTAAACAATGTCATTTTCACCCGACTGCAAAACATCAAGAGTATGAAAAAACTGGCTCTAATAGTGATGATTCTCTCTGCTGTACAATTAATGGCACAGAACAGTTCGAATATATTAATCGGGATGAACAATGGAAATCCCTTTGCTGCCTCGCCGGATCCGGATGATCGTGTAAGCTATCACAATCCTGTGATTCCCGGTTTTTATTCAGACCCCAGCGTGTGCAGGGTTGGAGAGGACTATTACCTGATAACAAGCACTTTTGAATATTTTCCCGGAGTTCCTGTCTTTCACAGCAGGGATCTTGTGAACTGGGAGCAGATAGGACATTGTCTGACACGCGAGGAGCAGATTCCCCTCGGGATCAATATTTTTGCTGCGACCCTGCGTTACAATGAGGGAACCTTTTACATGATCACCACCAATATCACGGGAGGCGGCAATTTTTACGTGACAGCCACCGATCCTGCAGGCCCATGGTCCGATCCCACCTGGATAAAGGTCGGGGGAATTGATCCGGACCTGTTTTTTGATGAGGATGGAAGAGCCTATGTGATCTCCTCCACCTTTGTGCTTAATGAAATTGATATTCAGACCGGGCAGATTCTTACCGAAGGACGAAAAGTGTGGAACGGAACCGGTGGCAGGTATGCCGAGGGGCCCCATATTTACAAAAAGGACGGCTTTTACTATTTAATGGCTGCTGAAGGAGGTACCGAAGAGGCGCATTCAGAGACTATTGCCCGGAGCCAGAGCATCTGGGGACCTTATACAGAAAACCGCTCCAATCCCATCCTGGCACATGCCAATGCGGCCGGACAGGGCAATCCGATTCAGGGTGTGGGTCATGCCGACATGATACAGGCCCATGATGGTTCCTGGTGGATGGTGTTCCACGGGTACAGGAACCTGGGAGGGTCTGGCATCCATCATACACTTGGGAGGGAAACCTGCCTGGCACCGGTCACCTGGCCGAAGAACGGATGGCCGGTTGTTAACGGGAATGGTACCGCAAAGGTCACTATGACCTGTCCCACATTGCCCCTGCATCCTTTTGAGAAAAAACCTTCCAGGATCGGTTTTGACTCCGGCAGGCCTGGATTGGAATGGAATTATTTCCGCTTTCCGGTATACGGGAATTACTCTGTCACTGAACGCCCTGGTTATTTAAGATTGAAAGGATCAGCGGTAAAGATAGGGGATAACGATACCCCCACATTTGTGGGAAGAAGATTACAGGATATGTTTTTCAGTGCGGTGACAAGCCTGGATTTTAATCCGGACAATGAGAATGAAGCAGCAGGAATGATCCTCCTGAACAACGGAAGCCATTTTGATATCATGGTGGGACGTTCAGGCGGTAAGCGAATCCTTTCGGTAACGCTTCAGTTCGGATCGCTTACCCATGAATCGAAAAAAGTTGAAATCGGCCCGGGGCCGGTAAGCCTGAAGATCAAAGGCGGGAAAACTATTTTTACGTTCTCCTATTCTCAGGGAGATGGAGAGTTCATTGATCTGCAATCGGTTGATGCGAAGTTTCTTAGTTCAGAAACCGTTGGTGGATTTACAGGCGTATATGTGGGGCTTTACACAACAGGGAATGGATCGGCATGCAAAGCCAGTGCTGATTATGACTGGTTTGAATATGTAAAGGAGCCGGAAACGGAGCAGCCCTTTGCTTTACCTTATTAGAGGTGATGAAATACTGTTTATGCCTGTTGATTATTTCTTAAAATAGATATGTATCTCCTCTTCGGAAACCTTGCGGATCCAGTGTTGATAGCCTAAACCAATAGCCTTGTCAAGGAGGGGAGCCGGAAGAAAAGGGGCAATGATTCCAAGGATCTCATTTTTCTTCAGTTTTTTCACTGAGGATAACACCTCATGCACGGGTTGTTCCCCGGCTTCGAGCATAGCACGCACATCGATAGTCTGAGAGATCCTTCTTTTATTAAACCATTTGGGTTGCCGGGTAATGTATTGAGTTTTTTGATTATCTAAATCAGACAGCTCTGACTGGCCGGCTTCCCTTCGAAGGACGTTTATCAGGTCTTCAACCTTCAATCCCCCTACAGCGGCTGCCTGACTGAGTGTAGTAACCTTTCCGATTGTTTTTCTTAACAGTGGATTTCGGAGTTTTGCGAAGGGCGGAGCCTGTGCAATAAGGATCTCTTCCAGACCCGGATAAGCCTCCAGCAGGTCAAAAACTTTCGTTTTCGGAGTAATGATCAGGCTATTCATCTTTTCCTTCATCATTGGTCCCATAGGATAAAATGCGTCTTTCTCCTTCCAGACTTCTCGCATTTGTCAGGTCCTGCGATACTTCGAGCGTTCCAAGATATTCACCTTTGTCGTCTCTCAACGCATAATACTCAATCAGGATAAATTTTCCTTTCATCTGAATCCAGAAGGGAGCATGAGAGGCTTTCCCGGATTTAAAGTCATCTATAATCTTTTCAACGATATCGACGCTTCCCGGGGGATGGCACAGGCGCACATCGCGGTTTATAATGGAACGGCTGCGGGGAAATATCCGGTGATTACCCTGGGTAAAATATTTCACCTTGTCGTTCTTATCCACGAAGGTCATATCGACAGGGGCAGTATTCAGAATAGCCATCAGTTCGTTTACAGAAAAGCTTCCCGAGGGAAGGGAAACCAATCCATCCTTATTACCGGCAATCTCTTCATCCCGCGATTCGTCCTGCAATCCTTCGGGAACCCAATCTACCCCGGGATCATAAAGGGTAAAACCGAATTCAAGCGTCTGCTTTTGCACATTCCACCAGTCGTCCACAGTGAGCATATCCATGCACATTGGGAACAGAATCTCCTCCTCCTTTTGAACCATATCGCTGAGGGCTTTTAATACCGGGTAAAAAAGCAGCTCCAGGGCATCAGAAAGATCTTGTTCAGAAAGATCTTGTTCTTTTAGCAGGGCGATACATCCCCTGAGTTGTTCCCTGATCTCGTCATGCTTTCCCCACATGACCTTTGGCGGACCCGTGATTTCATTCCGCTCGAGATAGGGGAAGACCAGGTATTCTTTTCTTTTGTAATGTTTATCAATATCCATCAGTTCATTGAAGGCGGACTGAAGTACAAGGATGAATGCCCTGAAGTTATCTTCCGGCACTTTATTCAGAGAATGAAGAAGGTCGTTGGATTTTTGGATGGCTTTCTTTATTGCTTTGTTTTCCTGGATAAATACATCTACCGGGTGCCCGGGAGGAATCTCTTTTGCTCCACTCAAATCCACATGACCCTCCAGTACCTCTCCGTGAATATCACAGAGTTTAAGCACTTCCGATTCAGGAAGCCCTTCACTTATAAGTTCCTGTTCAACTTCCACAACTTCACCATAGGGTACCGATTTTAAGGTAGAAATCAATTCCTGCCTGACTTTTTCAGGGGATTCTCCACTATGCAGGCCGAGGATCAACTCTTTCAGGCGATCCTTACGGAACCTGGAGTTGTTAATTAATTCACTCATATTCAGCCCTCTTTGTATTTAATTATTTCAACCGGGCAACTTTCAGCTGCCTCTTTAATGTTGGCTTCATGATTACTGAAATCGGCACCTTCAATGACTTGAGCTTCATCCGGCATTTCAAATACTTCAGGGCATATTTCCTCACACATTCCGCAGGAGGTGCACCCTTCTTCTATCATTACTTCTTTAATTGCCATCTCAATAAATATTTCTAATGTATTAATTGTTCTAAATAACAAGACCAGCGGGGATTGCCCTGTTCAGAACCGCCTGCCCGGAGTTAATTTTCCGGGCCAATGAACCGATGGTTTCCGAATGAGCCATCTTTAGCAGATCGTCCCGAAGGATGGCGTACCGGTCATGCAATGGACAGGGATTGGCATCGCTACAGTTTTTTAAGCCGAATCCACATTTGGTGAAGAGCTTATCGCCCTCCATGACCATGATAACCTGGTACAGGGATAAATCGGATTGGTTATCAGCAAAAAAGAAACCTCCTCCACGACCTTTCATTGACTCCAGGATGCTGCGTGATGAGAGTATGTGCAGGATTTTAGCAGTAAAAGCCGCAGGAGCCTCAATTTCAAGTGCGATCTCAGGAACTCCGGGACGCATTTCTTTCCAGTTTTGGAGCTGAACATACACAAGGGCCCTTATGGCGTATTCTGTACTTTTAGTAAGCATAGATCAGGTGTTTGGGCTTACCGCTTGTTCAAGCCGCAAGGCCTTGGGAAAAAGAATATTATTTTCAAGGTGTATATGTCTGTGTAAATCGTTGTCAAATTCTTCAAGGGTCTTGTAGGTCACCTCAAAGGTATTACAACCATCGGGTGGAACCTTGTAATTACTCGTGATTTCAGTCAGTTTCATAAACCGTTCTCCTTCAACCTGATGCTCGGCTTCCATTTCCTTTATAGCAGCCTGGGCCAGGCCCGTTTTGTCAGGTTTGGGACCTCCTTCGAGGCGGTACTTCTCCAGCTGGCGAATATAGGGAAAAAGGATGAGTTCTTCCTTTTTCATGTGGGCAGATAAATTCGCAGCAGCATCAATAAAGGAAGCTCTTACTTCGTGTAATTCAGGATGATTTTCACCGTGAACATCACACAATTTTTGAAGTTTTTGCAACAGGAAGGGCATGGCCTCAGTGACATAGGTGTGATGGGTTACAAGAATATGGTCAATTAATCCTTTCATGGAGAGGGATTCAATTAATTCTGAATCTTTATCCTTCTTCTGAAGCACTGCATTCAATTCTGCCAACAGGATGTTGGTATCGACCCCTTCCTTTTTGGCTGCCAGTTCCAGTGAAATATTTCCACCGCAACAAAAATCTATTTTCTGTGCCTCAAAGATACGGGCAGTTGAGAAGTTACGTCTGACGATTTCCCCAACTTTTGTATTTAAGTTTATATCCATCTCTCTGTATTTTTTTAATTGCTGTAAAGATAGCAATAATATATAAAAGGATAAAAGGGTCATTATATAATAAATATTTATATTTGTTTCATTATCTAAAACCAAAACTGAATATGAAGACAAAAAAACTATGGATAGGATTCTTTCTTGTGCTCCTAATCTCCTTTGGGATACTCGGGTATTTTGGACGTGAAATTTACCGCGAAGCTCCGCCCATACCCGGGAAGGTGATCTCGGCTGACGGGACCGTCCTTTTTACTGCAGCAGATATCAGAGACGGACAGAATGTCTGGCAATCCATGGGTGGCCAGGAGGTCGGAACCATATGGGGCCATGGTGCCTATAAAGCTCCTGACTGGACAGCCGACTGGTTGCATCGTGAAGCGATATTTATGCTTAACAGCTGGTCGCAGGAGGAATTTGCCCTGCCTTATGAGGAGATAGAACCAGAAAAGCAGGCCATGCTGGAAAAACGCCTCCAGGGAGAATTAAGGTCCAATCGTTACGATGAAGCTTCAGAATCACTGCTTCTTTCAGAAAACCGTACAAGGGCGTTTCAGTCCAATAGCAAACATTATAAGGGCCTGTTTATGGACGATCCCGATCAGGCACACCTGCGGGAGGCATATAGCATCCCCCCGAACAGTATAAAGGGCTCTGAACGAATGGACAAGATGAACGCTTTCCTCTTCTGGGCAAGCTGGGCGACGGTTACCGAGCGCCCGGGCAAGGATATCACCTATACAAATAACTGGCCGCCTGAGAAACTTGTTGGAAATGAACCAACAGGTGCATTGCTTTTGTGGACAGGTTTCAGCGTGATCATTTTGTTATTTGGAATCGGACTTCTGGGATGGTATTATGCAACCAACCGGGAGGATGAGGATCATTCTGTAGCGCCATCGGTTAATCCATTGTCAGGAATCCGTATGACCCCATCAATGAAGGCAACACTGAAATACTTCTGGGTGGTTACAGCACTTATCCTGGTTCAGATACTGATGGGAGTGATTACGGCTCATTATGGTGTGGAGGGTCTTGGATTCTATGGACTTCCCCTGGCCGATGTACTGCCCTATTCCATTTCGAGAACCTGGCATATTCAACTTGCCATTTTCTGGATTGCCACTTCCTGGCTGGCCACCGGTTTATTTATTGCTCCCGCTGTATCAGGAAAAGAACCAAAATATCAGAAAGCGGGTGTTAATTTCCTGTTTATCTCCCTGTTGATCATTGTTGTTGGTTCACTTGCAGGTCAATGGATGGGTGTTATGCAGAAGCTTGGACTTGTAGAAAACTTTTATTTTGGTCACCAGGGCTATGAATACGTTGATCTAGGAAGGTTCTGGCAGGCATTTTTGTTTATTGGCCTGCTCCTGTGGCTTTTTCTGATGGCCCGTGCCCTCTGGCCCGCATTAAAGCAACGGACCGAAAACAGGCATCTTCTGCTTATGTTCCTGATTTCGAGTATTGCTATTGCGGCATTTTATGGTGCAGGATTAATGTGGGGAAGGCAAACCCATCTTTCGATTGCTGAGTATTGGAGATGGTGGGTCGTCCACCTTTGGGTGGAAGGCTTTTTTGAAGTTTTTGCCACAGTAGCCGTTGCCTTCCTCTTTGTGCGGATGCAGTTAATAAGGGCATCAGTTGCTACAACAAGTGTACTGTTTGCTACAATTATTTTCCTGTCCGGAGGAATTATCGGGACCTTTCATCACCTTTATTTTTCAGGTACACCCACAGCAATTCTCGCTCTTGGAGCCAGTTTTAGCGCATTGGAGGTCGTGCCCCTTGTGTTAATAGGATTCGAAGCCTATCATAATATAACGCTTAGCAGGGCAAAAGAATGGGTCAGCGCCTATAAATGGCCCATCTATTTCTTTATAGCTGTGGCCTTCTGGAATTTTCTGGGGGCAGGAATATTTGGTTTTCTAATCAATCCACCAATCGCGCTCTATTATATGCAGGGGCTGAATACCACACCGGTGCATGGCCATACCGCATTATTTGGGGTATATGGCATGCTTGGAATTGGCCTGATGCTGTTTGTGCTGAGGGACATGGATCTTGAAGCGAAATGGAAGGAACGTCCTATAAAAATCGCCTTCTGGTCGATCAATATTGGTCTCCTGGCAATGGTCGTGCTCAGTGTGTTGCCTGTCGGCCTGGCACAAACTGTGGCCAGTGTAAAACATGGCTTATGGTATGCCCGGTCGGCCGAGTTCCTTGAAACACCCGCCCTGGAGACAGTACGGTGGCTCAGGGTTATCGGAGATACCATATTTGCTGTAGGGGCCCTGTTCCTTGGATGGTTTGTCTTCGGATTGAAAGGCGGGTGGTCCATCCGGAAGGAGTAGGAGAGCGTAGGGGTCTCACGGTATTTAGATACGCTGTTGTTTTCCAACGGTCACTGTTTTTATTTTTCAATTCCTTATATTTCAGCAGCTAATGTGAAACTGACATACAAGGACACCTTGGAAATCATAAACATCGAAATGATCCGTGACTACTGCCTGGCCAAACCCGGTGTAAGCGAAGGCTTTCTCATCGACAATAGCTATGAGCTGGTAGTACAGGGACTAAAGAAGAAAGACCGGGATGCACTGGGGCTTATTCAGACAGGAAACGGATGACATTGGAGGCCATTCCGGGCGCTTCGGTTACAAATTGCTCTTTTAAAATGTTGGCAATGTTGGCAGTTCGGACCTTATACTCACAGGCTCCAGCCTTCTCTGTACCTGCGCATTACAAATTCATTGGCCGGATCGAAATTAGTAATTTTCATGTTTCCGGCATCCCAGAGCAATTTCTTCCGACCAGGATATGACGAATCTCCACCTTCACTGACTTCCAGCTGGTAACTCCGGATAGCCAGGTTGCCCATCAGTACAGCTTCTGTGAATGGTCCGGCATATTCAAACCTGGAGCTCAGGTCAGAATCCCCCTGTCCTTTCATACAGGCTTCCACCCAGGCCACATAGTGTCCTTCCGGCACCCTTTTTTCAGTTTTAGGAACTGCTGCTATTTGCTCGTTCAGTGAAAGAGGCAGAAGAAGGGGATCGGTGCCATAATTCCCGATGAGTTTTCCCTTGCTGCCTTCGAAGATCACCCCGTTGGTCAGTTGGGCCATCTCATGGTCCGCCGGAAGTTCCCCGGGCATCTGGGGACGCAGGCCTCCATCCATCCAGGTCAGCAGGATGTTTCCAGGGCCATCGGTTCGGGGGAATGTTAAATGAGTGATGGAGGAAGACGGACAGCTTTCGGTATACCTGGCCACCTGGAAAAAGCCCTCGTAGGCTGCGGTGGCACTGCATTCCACTTCGGTGGGATAGTCGATGGGCAGGATTCTGAAAACCGGATCCATCACATGGCAACCCATGTCGCCCAGGGCACCTGTTCCATACCGCCACCAGCCCCGCCAGTTGAAGGGCAGGTAAGCCGGATTGTAGTCAATAACCTGCGCAGGCCCCAGCCAGAGGTCCCAGTCCAGCTCACGGGGAATTTCGTATTTGCCAGTGGGTGCGGCAATGCCCTGGGGCCATACAGGTCTGTCGGTCCAGGCATAAACCCGGTTTACCTGGCCAATCAATCCGGCATCCACAAGCTCTTTCATTCTCCTGACAGGCTCCTCAGAAGCACCCTGGTTCCCCATCTGGGTAACTACCTTGTATTTTTTTGCTGCTTCAGTCAGGGCCCTGGCCTCACCGATGCTGTGAGTAAGTGGTTTTTGCACATACACATGCTTACCAAGCTGCATGGCAGCCATGGCTGCCACTGCATGAGTGTGATCCGGAGTGGATACGACAACCGCATCTATATTCATGTGTTCCTTATCCAGCAATTCCCTGAAATCCCTGTAGTACCTGGCATCGGGAAAATTCTTTTTGGATTGCACCGCCATGCGGTCATCCACATCGCACAGGAAGGATATTTTTGCATGCCTGCTTTCAGCACAGGAGGTAAGATCCGACTCGCCTTTTCCACCAGCGCCAATGCCGGCGATATATACCGTATCGCTGGGGGCTACATATCCCGGGCCTCCAAGGACAAACCGGGGGACAATGGTGAAGGCTGTAGCTGCACCTGCTGCTTTAATGAAGCTTCGTCTGTCTACTTTCCGGGGGGATTGGCTCTGGGGTTTCATAGTATTCGAATCAAGTTTGAAGTGAGTTGTTCTACAATTTTGTGAATTTTATTATCAATGACAAGCAGAATCCATAAATTCAGAACTCCTGATCTGGTAACGTAAATATAGGCTTTTCCGGGGGTCTTTTCGCAAAGAGAAAATGCGGTATCTT
>JARGFM010000046.1 GCA_029210725.1 Bacteroidales bacterium
GGGGAAGGTAGGCATCAATCCCCTGGTCGGTCAGACCTTTCAGAACCCGCTTTTCAAACCTGGGCCGCGTGTAAACAGCGTACCACTTGGTGGCCAGTTCTTTACCTTTCTCCGTTATCACTATACCATCGTCCCGCGTGGTCTCCATCGCACATCCTCCTTCAGATTAGGGTTAAGCATTCAAATTTATTAAATATAACGATTCCTTATCGGGTTGATTTTATTTTTCCTTGGTTTTAATTAACATCGAATGATTAGCTTTATTGCCAGATTTCAAAAGCATGAAAATAATCTCCGTTGTGGGCGCCAGGCCCAACTTTATGAAAATAGCCCCGTTTATCAGGGCCATTGAAAAGTATAATGCAGGTAGCGGCGAGCAGGTGGAACATGTTCTGGTTCATACGGGGCAGCATTATGACTACCAGATGTCGCAGACTTTTTTTGATTCGTTGGGGATACCACCGGCTGATATTCACCTGGAGGTAGGGTCGGGGAGTCATGCCGAACAGGTGGGAAATACCATGATTGCCTTTGAAAAGGTGGTGATGGAAGAGCAACCCGACTGGGTAGTGGTAGTTGGTGATGTGAATGCCACCCTGGCCTGCTCGGTGACTGCTAAAAAGCTGCATGTAAAGTGTTGTCATATTGAGGCGGGACTGCGTTCGGGCGATGAGCGGATGCCCGAGGAGATCAACCGGCTGGTGACCGACCGGCTTTCTGATCTCTTGCTGACTCCCGATACGCTGTCCATTGAGAATCTGAAAAAAGAAGGGGTTGAGGATGCGAAGATTGGATTTGTGGGGAATATTATGATTGATACCCTGGAGGCGCAGAGGGAGAAAGCGGCAGCGCTAAAGATTCAGGATATTCTAAAAGAAAATTTACTTCTTGAGGGCACTGATTTGCCTGAGGTGGAGGATGAGCATTATGCCGTTATGACTCTCCACCGGCCATCCAATGTGGATCATAAAGAAATCTTTACGGCTCTGGTGAATTTCCTCACCGATGAAGTGGCTTTTGATATGCCCTTATTGTGGCCCATCCATCCCCGTGCCCGTAAGCAGCTGGAATTGTTTGGCCTGTGGGAGCAGGTGGTCCGTACCCCCAACCTGGTATTGATGCAGCCCATTGGCTACCACGATATGCTGCGGCTGAATATGACCGCCAAATTGTTTCTGACCGATAGCGGCGGATTGCAGGAGGAGTGCACGGTGCTGGGAACGCCCTGTCTGACCATGCGCTGGAACACCGAAAGGCCGGTGACACTTCAGGAGCATGGTGGCGCCTCAGTGCTTGTTGGAAACAACGTGGAGCGTATCCGGGAAGAGTATCGCAAAGCCATGGTTATGAAACGTAAAGCAGTACGACCCGAGTTATGGGATGGTAAAACGGCTGAACGTTGCCTGGAGGCGATCATCAAAGCTACCTGATGAAAATTATTCTTACGAACTGGTTGGCGGGATTATACCTGCTGTTGCTTTTGGTGGGTGCGCTGATTCCCTTGGGCATGGGGTCCACGGCCCTTAGTAATAACTATACCCTGCATGTCCGGGCCGATTACCTGCTGCATGCCCTCTTTTACATTCCTTTGCCGGCCATTCTGCTGTTGAGCCGCTGGGGCAGGAAAGCCGGATGGATTCTGGTCATCGTGCTTTCCATGTTGGTGGTGGTGCTTTTTGAGACGGTGCAGCTGCTGGTTCCCTACCGGGCCTTCAATATCAACGATTTGCTTGCAAACGGTGTGGGGGTGCTGATCGGCTTGTTTTTGATGCTTCTTTTCCGGGCCAGGCTGTCACGGATTATTGCCTCTTTAGATTAAGAACCCGTTTCACTTCATTTTTCAGGTTCTGGCTAATCAGTTCGCTTAGCCAGAGGACTTTGTTATTATGCCATCGTTGGGGGTGAATGGTTAACATCAGGGTATCCGGCAGGGCCTTTTCATTCGCTGCCTTGATAATATCCCTGGTGGAATGGATCAAATTGCCTTTCTGCTGCAGGAGTTGGGTTTGTGTTTGATCCACCTTATCCCGGACGCTTACCCGCTGGCCATCCCATCGTCTTCCTGTATCGCTCAGGTACAGCACCCTGGAGAAGTCCATATCCAGGTAGGGTTCCCCCATGAGATCGAGTTCCTTGTAGTCAAAGCTTTTCCACAGGTCCCGGGAGTCGTGTTTCGAACGGGGACTGCCATGCATGCAGATGGTGGACACCGGCGCCAGTTGCCGGAGTTTTTCCAGATTGCGCTGAAAGGCTTCAAAGGCTTTTTCGCGATCTCCTTTATAAGTGCATAATTCCTCGTAGTGGTAGCCGATCTCGTGTCCCAAGTTTGAAATTTCTTTTATAATGGCTTCGTCCCAGCTGCAGGGTCTGGCCCGGAAGTTGTAGGTTCCCTTCAGTCCGAACTCCGATTCAATCTTTGCCAGTTCGAGGGAGTTTTGGGGTCTCTTATCCACATCATGCCTTAATACAATGCTCCTTTTGGCCGGCTGGGTCAGGTAATCCCCGAAGGTCTGAAAGCTGAAATCCTGCTCCATCAGGGTTTGGAGCAGTTGTATATAGGTATTTAGGGTAAAATCGGCCATATCAGGTTTTCTCAAAGATAGAGAATCTGCATTCTTTATTAATAGCACTTACGCCCGTTTTGTTCCCCTGCTTTTTTTATTTTTACAGGGAAGAAGGAAGCGCTGAGAATTTCAAACTGTTTTTTATGAAAAAGGAACTAAGCAACAAGTTGAACTCCTGCGCGGCTGTCCGTGGTGTCCTGGAAAAAAACCTGCACTTCAGCTACACCGATATCAAATATGGTCGTGACAGTGAAGCCCTGGAGAGAAGGGGAGGTGTGAAGAGTCAACGGGCGGCTGGCTTTATCAGGCTGGAAGAACTCTTCGGGGAGGCGGACCGGATCCTGTACTGCAAGATCCATCGTGGATTTGTAAATTGGCTTAAGACGGGTGCCAGCGGACTTCAGCGCTTCCCCAGCGGACATAAGTCGTGACCGAGTGAATAAAAGTCAGGTGTTAGTTTTCTATGTTGTTCAGAGCCAGCTGTATCTTATGTATGGTTTCGGAGCTGACACCAGTATCTTTTGCAATAGTGTTCCAGTTGGCAATTGCACTTCTTACTTCATCAATTATTTCCTTGCCATCTTTCAGGCCAAAGTGCCTGGCTAATTTCAGGAGATGCACTGTGCCCGGACATTGACTCTCGCCTGCTGTCATGGTACTGTGAAATCCGTACGAAGAGTAGGAAAATGTAAGGTCATAAGCCGGCGCGAGCTGCCATGCTCCCCGGGCATTCATCAGGAAAGAAACGTTTTTGCTGTGGTCATCCCGGTTATGACTGAATACGTTAAAGGCAGCCAGGCGAAATACCTTTCTGTATGCCTCCACATGTTTTTCCAGGCGAAACGCACAGTCCATCAGATGCCCGTAATCCATCGTACTTGCCCTGAAGTTGTCATGCATTAAGCCTGAAGCAGTATGAACATGCAGCCTGAGCTTACCTGCCCGAACTGCCATAAGGTGGTATGCATATTCAATTTTGGCGATTTCAGGATTGTCGGACGATGAGGGAAATTTAATTATCCAGGGCTCGAATCCCTCAGGAAGCTCTTTTTTTCCATGAAGGATCTCCCCCGTACCTGGATGATATGCAGTAAATATTTTCGGTCTGGCACCTCCCGAAGAGCCTCCAAGTTCAAATAGCTCCTCAATAATTTCGGAACCGGTCCCCTGCAGAATGTGATTCATTGCTCTGGCAATTTCATCTAATTCAATCTGCAATTCAGATCCCGTGGCAGCCGCATAATCAGGCTGGTATACAAGGGCGCCCATTCCTCCTGAACCAACAAATGCCAGGCGGTCGAGGGGAGTGATCTCCTGTATGTTTATTCCCCTGGAACTTAAAGTTCTGTCCAGCAGTAAGCGTCCCCAGCCATCGGGAAGCGAATCATTGAAAACCCCGAACAATCCGTCAAAAGGCTCTTTCTCACCTGGGATAATTATACCGGAAGTAGATTTTTTGTTCCGAGCGTATCAATTCACCAACTTCATGCCTTTGTCCCTCAATATTTAGTGAAACAAGTAGTTTGCCGACTGCCTTCATGGTCTTTATTTATTGGTGAAGAGCTTCTTAACTTCATCAAGATGATTGTCGCTTTGAAAGACGGTGTCAAAATCTTTAAGCCTCCCCGTTAAGTTGGCTAGTTTAAGAAGCGTTTCCAGGGCAATTTTACCAGTGTTTTCAAATCGCTTCAGACTACCCAGCGAAACGCCTGAGCGTTCGGCCATCTCTTTCTGGGAAAGACGAAGCTTTTTGCGTATCAATTGGTTATGTAAACAAAAATGTTTATATTTGCAGGCAAGAACCATGTATGCGATTGATAAAAATATGAACCTGATTAAAGGGATACATCCCGGGATTATCCTTGAAAGAGAGCTCAGGAAAAGGGGGCTTTCCAAAAGGTCTTTTGCCCTTTCGATAAATGAGTACCCTCAATTATTGGGGGATATTACCAAAGGGAAGAGAAAAATCAATCCTTCCTTATCTATTCGAATCGGTAAAGCACTGGGTTTGGATGAAAGTTTTTTCAGTATTCTCCAGACCTACCACGATATCAGGCAGGAAAAGAGAAAGCTGACAGGCCCGGTACATCCTGATCTTGAAAAATTCAGACCCGTTGTTTTTTGGGATACGGATATAAAAACCATTGACTGGGATAAAAATAAATCCAGCATTATCACCCGGATCCTGGAAAGGGGAAATGACCAGGAGATCCAGGAAATCATTCGCTTTTACGGGAAGAAAGATATTTCTTTAATGCTGAAACGTGTAAATAACCTTTCTCCGGCAGCAAAGAGGATTTATCGCTCATATGGACTTCCTGCTTCTAATGCCGCGTAAATTGTATCATGCCACTTAAGTTACATTACGAGACCGTAAGTCCGCTTCTGCGATCCATTCTGGAAATGCTGATGAAGGAAGATATGTTCCAGACTTTTCGCCTGGTTGGGGGCACCGGACTCAGTTTACAACTTGGGCATCGGGAATCGGTTGATATTGATCTGTTCACAGAAGTTGAATATGGAACAATCGATTTTGAGGCCATTAAAAACTACCTGAAAGGATAATTCTATTACCTCGAAACCTTTGATTTCGGAGCCATCGGTCATGGAAAATCTTACTTCGTGGGAGAATCAAAAGATCAGTGCATCAAACTGGATATTTGCTACACAGATCCTTTTATCAGGCCCATTCTGAATTTGGATGAAATCCGCTTTGCCGAAATAGATGACATTGTGGCTATGAAAATCGATGTGGTTGGGCGCGGTGGCCGGAAAAAGGACTTCTGGGATCTTCATGAATTGTTAAACGATTATACCATTAGCCAGATGCTCCAGCTTCACCAGGAACGTTATCCCTATACCCATGACAGAAAAGAAATCTTAAACAAATTCGGGAAATTTGAAAAAGCGGATGATGATTTTGATCCTGTCTGTTTAAGGGGGAAATATTGGGAACTAATTAAACTGGATATCGCAGAGGCTTTGGTTGATGTGGCCTAAATGCTGCGTTCGAATTTCCCGGCCAGTAAAAAATCAGAGCACTACATACCACCTGGCGCAGTCCCTGCATAAGTCTCTATCAAAATTTATTTGTGGATTATTTTGCCCGATCCGGCAACTTCATCCGCTTTAATCCATTTGTAGAAGTAAATGCCTTGACCAAGATCACTGAGATCGATCGTCAGAAACGGATCGCTGATCAGGACTTCTTTTACCAGTCTGCCTTCAGCACTAAAAAATCTCAGTAAAGAATTAATATGCAGCGGGTGAGTGATGCTGATTTGAACCAGGCCGCTGGTTGGATTTGGATATAGCTGTATATTTTCCTTGCCTGTATCATTTGTTTTGATGCCAGATTGAGTTACTGTAATGATACAGTTCCAATAGGCCTCGCAGCCGATAGAATCTGTATATATCAATTCATAAAGGGTATTGGACAATGGTTTTGCCCAGGGTCTTTCAGAAGTCGAATCTGACAGGCTTTCCCCGGGAGTCCAAACATGCCGGAAAGGAGGGATCCCGCCGGTGATACAGTGGCCCAGTTGTACACTGTCTCCGGGATTGATCCAATGGAAACAATCTCCCGTACAAATGGTATACTGAGAGAACCGTACCCATACGGAATCCATGTCCGCGTTTTGATCTGCATCTGTGACAGTTAAAAAGAATTTTGCAGAATCTGTGAACGGACCGGTAAATACCGGATTAGGCACGGTTGTATCTTCCAGCAAAAAAGACGCATAAAACGTATGTCCGGCATAGTGGTATTCGGTCGACCAAGCATAGGTGTAAGGTTCAGTACCCCCATACGCAGATGGCTTTCCCCCAATGGACGCCTGTTCCCATTTGTAGTCGCAAAAAGCAGTATCATTTCCGGCATCGGCAATCAATTGTGAGCGGCAGGGGCGGGAGAGAAGAAGACCTGTTAGTAAAAGTGCAGTTACAAGTATCTGTTTCATAAATCAAATTTATGAAAACAATTTTGCGAAAAGCTCTGACGCATTTAAGGCGCCACAAAGTTGATGGGGAAGTTAAAGAGTACCTTGACGGCTTTGCCTTTTTGTTTTCCCGGGGTCCATTGGGGGGAGGACATGACCACCCGGACAGCTTCTTCATCCAGGAAGTCATTGACCCCCCGCACCACCACTGCATCCACCACATTCCCTTCGCTGTCTACGGCGAACTGGACGATCACCCGGCCGCTGATTTTATTCTGGGCGGCAACTTCGGGATATTGAAGGTTCTGAGCAACGTAGCTGCGAAACTCCGTAGCCGGATCGCCCCCGTTGAATTTGGGCATTTCTTCCACAATATAGAAGACTTCTTCATCTACAAAGACTTCAGGTTCCGGAACAACTGCTTCGGTTTCAGGTTCCATTACTTCCGGTAGGAGTTCCTGCTCATTGCAGGCAAACAGGAAGGTAAGGCAGGCAAGTGCGGGGAGCAGGGCAAGGGGTTTTAGCCTGGCCATCAGGCCGGATTTTTTCTTACACATCATGGCGATTCTGTTTTTTATGTTGGAGTTAAAACTGTGGCTGACTGCCACGGGCATAAAGCCTGAAATCTGGTTCAGCAGCAGCGACTGATAGGGGGCCGGACCGGATGCTTCGTTCAGCGCGCCCTCATCGGCCAGGTATTCGTGGGTGCTTTTCAGGGCCTTCCTGGTAAACCACATGAAGGGATTGAACCAGAAAAGGGCCAGGAAGATCTCGAGGAAGAGGATATCCAGGGTATGCAGTTGCCGGATGTGCGTGATCTCATGGTTGAGGATGTGCCTTTCTTCGGCCTCTGCCAGTCCTGTTTTATTTAAATAAACGGTTTTGAAGAAGGAGAAGGGAGCGATTTCCCGCTGCAGGTAGGCAACCGAGTATCCCTGGTGCCGGACGATGTTTCCGCTTCTTTTCAATAGCTGTATCCGGATGACTCCGATCAGGGTCCGGAGCAGTAGCAGGCCGGCTCCTGTGAGGTAGACGGAAAGTATCAGCCCGGGCCAGTTCCATGCTGCTGCCCTGGCAACTGTCGTTTCTTTAACGCCTGACAATTCAGGCAGGTTGATCGCATTGGCCACCTGCGGGATCAGGCAGGAAACGACCACCATTCCAAGCAGGTAGATCCGGTTGAACCGGAAATAGGTTTCCTTGCGAAGGACCATCCAGTACAGGGCGAACAGGACCGCCAGGCAGATGCCTGATTCAAATACATAGGTTAGCAGTTCTTTCATCGGATGTGGGTTTATCCATGACATTATTTTTGATCGTTCTTCTGATCATTCTTCTGATCATTCTTCTGATCATTCTTCTGATCATTCTTCTGATCGTTCTTCTGATCGTTCTTCTGATCGTTCTTCTGATCGTTCTTCTGATCGTTCTTCTGATCCTTTGTATCCCTGTTATTTTCCCGGGCGATCAGCTTGCTTAGTTCCTCCAGTTCCTCCGGCCTGACCTTTTCTTCTTTGACCAGGAAGGAGACAACGCTCTCAATAGAGTTATCGAAATACTGTGAAAGCAGGCCCTTGAACTTACTTCTCCGGTATTCCGCTTTGGATATAAGCGGGAAATACTCATGTGTTTTCCCGTATGGTTTGTGACTGACAAAGCCTTTCCGTTCGAGGATCCTAACGATGGAGGCCACGGTGGTATAGGGCTGGCCCGAATTGGGAAGTTTGTTCATGATATCCCTCACCAGGGCCCTCTCCAGCTCCCAGATTACCTGCATGACCTCCTCTTCTTTGCTTGTTAATTGTTCCATAAAACAAGTTTATTACTTTTTTTTCAGTAATACTACGGATTAATCAGATATATTACTGATAAATACGTAATAAAGAACAATTCCAAATAATACGCATGCAAAATATCATTAAGCAATAAATTCAGAGCTTTTGAATTTACTGATCCATAAGGAGGGTTTTCTCATAAAAACAGGATTGCCCGATCATTAGTGCCTTGGCCTTTATCTCTTCAAGGAGGGTATTCGCTTATTCCGGCATCCCCGCTGTTTAACAGCGCCCTGGCAAAAATCAGCAGGAAGAGCTCTTCCTGGAGGCGGACCGGATCCTTTACTGCAAGATCCATCGCGAATCTGTAAATTGGCTTAAGACAGGCGCCAGCGGACTTCAGCTTTCTCCCAGCGGACATAAGTCCAACCCGAGCGAATAAAAGTCCGGTGTTAGCTTTCTATGTTGTTCAGAGCTAGTGTGTAAAAGTTAGATCCGTGTATTCATTTAACATTATGAAGAGGACAAACGTTATAAATAAACCTGTAGGTTGATTTTATCGAAATAGTTTCTATATTTGGTGACTATTTGTTTGCCGTAAAATATGCAGGTGAAACACAAGATGTGTTCTCCAGGTTATTTGAGAACTGGCAGGAGTATTTAGACCTTTGCACAACCTGCAGATCATGCAGTAACATGAAGAAAGAGCAAAGCCAGTGCATCTTGGTTAAGAAATGGTGTCGGCACTATCTGCTTAGCAAGGGAATTGCAGACATAGATGGATTAATCGAAGAAATGGAAAGTTAGTTGTTATGGGAACAACAAAGGAAAATTTTGACAGACTTACATCAGGCCAAACATCCGCTTGGCTGGAGGAAGCTAAAGCACGAAAGACCAATGCAAATTGGACAAAGCGATCTTTCGAAATATCATTGCGAATACTTCGTGAAATACGTGCGCAAAAGGTCACTAATGGGATGACGCAGAAAAAACTGGCTGCAATGATGGGCGTTACTCCCCAGTATATCAATAAAGTAGTTAAAGGCAAAGAAAACCTTACCCTCGAAACCATTTCAAAGATTGAACAAGTGCTTGGTATTACTCTGATAGAAGTGCCCTCATAGGCTTTGTGTTAAGCAAAATTACCACGGAGCAATTTGCTGCAATTGAGGATAACCTGATAAATGTTTCGAATGTTCAGATCCAGGTGAATTTCAGGTTTGCTGCTGATGTTGGGACAGCCCGGGGTATCTTGCACGCCAAGACAGAGAACACACCTTTTAACAAGTATCATTTACCTACGATCAATCTGGAGGATATGATAAAGAAAGACAGTGTTTTTCAATTTAAAGATGCTGTCGTTAGTAGCCGGGACCACTGACAACCCCTTCATCGCAGAGATATTTTTAAAAGACAATTGCGGAGAAGGGCTAATCATCTTGAAGCTTATTGCAGATGGAGACAGGTGGATGGATATGCTTAAGAGCCGTGTTAAAACAGCACACACCTGTAAGGAGGAGACTGCGCACGAAATTTTTAAGAAGATTCTTAAGGAATACCATCCCGCATTCCTCCAGTTTCAAAGAGTGATGGAAGGGAATTATGTTTCACCTTATTGAAAACCGGGATTTAACTGAACATATTGTAGGCTTCCCTTTTTGGCTACGCTTGTTTCTCCAGGTAGGCCTGATACATAAAATCCAGGCCCTGATTGAGTTCAATGGAGTGTTTGTAGCGCTGTGGCATCATCAGATCCAAAATTAGCCAAATTCTCAGAAGGCGGAAGACTACTCCCTTCTATTCTGATAGTATCCGGTATAACTCCTGATTCAAATAGTAGTGATGCCCTGCGATTTCTTTCTTTTCTAACACCTGCATTTCACATAAACTGTTTAAATATTCCCTGGCCGTGTTTTCAGCGTAGATCTTTGAGTCAACCAGGTGCTTTACTTTTGTGAATGGTTGTGTAAAGAGGAATTCTATAAGATTTTCAGGCCTTCTGAATTTTCGATCAGTCTTTTTAATATAGTCCAGAACAGAGTCTTTCGCCTGAACAATATCATTGATCTTGTGCAAGGTAATACTTGCTGTACTTTCAACAGCCCTAAGCATAAACAGGATCCAGTCTTTCCAGTTACCTCTTTGAGAAACACCCATCATTGTAAAATAGTAGTCTTCCTTATGCTCAAGAATATACCGGCTGAGGAACAGTATAGGAACATCCAGTAATCCTTTGTTTGTCAGGTAATGGATGTTAAATACACGACCGGTTCTTCCGTTTCCGTCACGGAAGGGATGAATGGCTTCAAACTGAAAATGTGAAATAGCCATTTTTATGAGATGATCGATTGGGTATTGCTCATCATTGTTCAGAAATTCAACAAGATTATTCAACTTATTTCGAATGACAGACGACCCTCTTGGTGGTGTATATATAACCTGACCTGCATTTGTTTGTGAACCTCCTTGTTTAATAGTAGTATTCAGGAATTCAGGCCGGATTCCTTCAGTTGTCTGTTGTATTTCCTGAAAAACCCGGATGAAGTAGTCCTGATCGAATACCTTAGACTCCAGTAAATAATGATAGCCTGACCAAAGTGCTTCCCGGTATCTTAACACCTCTTTGGAGGCACCGCTTGTTTCCACTTTCTGATCGCTATATGCTTTGTATAACTCATCATTAGTTGTGAAAATATTCTCAATTTCACTTGAGCTTTTGGCTTCCTGCAGGCTGATCGAGTTTATTAATAGTCCCTGATTAGGAATCACTGCACTGCGACCATGAAGCCTTGCCAATGCAGCTTTGGCATGGCCAAGTTGTTCCATCACCTCGACAGTCCGATAGAGTTCCTCCCGGACAGGTAACAGGGGCAGATCATTCCACGGAATAGTGCGATCAGGATTCACCGGATATAATAATTCAGACATTAATAAATACGAATTTTAATGTATACTCGATTTTTAACCTTAAATATAAGTGTTTTTTCTTACTAAACATTAATTATTGGGATTTTTAATGTGCTTCTGCTCTTTTCGCCCGGGCCCGATCTCATCCATGACCTGAACCAGACCTACTATTTTTTTGGATGAAACGATCTGAAAGTTTTTGCGGTTTTTATCGGTATTATGGCCGATAAATGGAATTTAAGGTTGTTGGATCATCATCTAAAAAGAAGCTAATAAGTGTTATTATAATATCCAAAAGATATAACTACAGGTCATTATACTTCAGTGAAATTACGAAGAAGGATTAATGATCTTGAAGCTGATTTCCTTGTAAGTTTGTACAACATCAAGGGAAATCCTTGTAAAATAGAATTAAAAAATGAGTGATAAGGATATCAGGTGGGAACAACGGTTCTCCAATTTCAACAAAGCGTTAAAAAAGCTCACAGATGCGGTAGGATATATAGATACGGACTTTGAGAATGCTGATGTTGTTCTTGAGGAGATTATCATGGAAGGGTTCATTCATCGTTTTGAATATACCTTTGAGCTGGCCTGGAACGTAATGAAAGATTATGCCCTGTATCAGGGCAATTCGGATATTGGAGGCTCGCGTGACGCAATCAGATATGCTTTTTCAACAAAGCTTATTGCAGATGGAGACAGGTGGATGGATATGCTTAAGAGCCGTGTTAAAACAGCACACACCTGTAACGAGGAGACTGCGCACGAAATTTTTAAGAAGATTCTTGAGGAATACCATCCCGCATTCCTCCAGTTTCAAAGAGTGATGGAAGGGAAATATGTTTCACCTTATTGAAAACCGGGATTTAACTGAACATATTGTAAGCTTCCCCTTTTTAGCTACGCTTGTTTCTCCAGGTAGGCCTGATACATGAAATCCAGGCCCTGAGTGAGTTCGATGGAGTGTTTGAAGCCCAGGCCATGGAGCAGGTCCACGTTGGTGAGCTTACGTTTGGTGCCATCGGGTTTTTCGCTGTTAAAACAGAGCTCTCCCCGGAAGTTCAGGGTGTTCTTGATCTTTTCCGCCAGGTCTTTGATGGAGATCTCCTGGCCGGTTCCGATATTGACAAAGTGGATTTTCCGGGGATCTTTGGGATCCGTGGGGGTGGGGGTGAAGGCATTGATCTGACCGATATTCACCTTCTCCATCATAAATACGCAGGCAGCGGCCATATCTTCGGAGTACATAAATTCCCGCAGGGGTGTACCGCTGCCCCAGATCTCCACGTTTACCTGCTTGTTTTTTTTACGAATGCCGTATTTGTCCAGGATGTTCAGGATTTCGTGCTCCTGCCTGCTTCCGTCGATTCCTTCGATGGGATAGGTGTTCAGGTCTTTCCGGATCGCTTCCCAGTCCTTGTTTTCCAGGCATTTTCCCAGGTGGATCTTTCTGAGCAGGGCAGGGAGGACGTGGGATTTTTCCAGGTCGAAGTTGTCGTTGGGACCGTAGAGATTGGTGGGCATCACGGCTATAAAGTTGGTGCCGTACTGGATGTTGTACGATTCGCAGAGCTTCATGCCGGCGATCTTGGCGATGGCATAGGGCTCGTTGGTGTATTCGAGGGGACCGCTTAGCAGATATTCCTCTTTCATGGGCTGGGGCGCCTCCCGGGGATAAATGCAGGTGGAGCCCAGGAACAGGAGCTTCTTGGTGCCATTCAGCCAGGCCTGATGGATCACATTGTTCTGGATCATCAGGTTCTGGTAGATAAACTCGCCCCGGTAGGTATTGTTGGCCACCACGCCTCCTACTTTGGCGGCGGCCAGGATCACGTATTCGGGTTTTTCTTTTTTGAAGAAGGCTTGTACTTCGGCCTGATTGCTCAGGTCCAGCTCGCTGAAATCGCGGGTAAGCAGATGGGTATATCCTTTCTCCTTCAGCGTTTTGGTAATGGCCGAACCCACCAGGCCGGTATGGCCTGCGACGTATATTTTAGCGTTCTTTTCCATGTTTTTTCTTTCTTACTCAAAATAATTGAGTGTTTTAAATCCGCCGGCTTTCAGGTAGCTTTCCTTTTTCATCAGGTTGATATCCGAGTGCATCATTTCTTCGATCAGGCCCTGCAGGTCGTATCTGGGTACCCAGCCCAGTTTTTTCCGGGCTTTACCGGCGTTTCCGATAAGAAGGTCCACTTCGCTGGGACGGTAATAGGCCGGGTCCACGGCCACCACGGCGGTGTTCGATTTGATTTTCTCTTTGATGCCCGGAATAAAGGTTTCGCCCACCATCTTTGAGAAACGGCTTTCATCCAGACTGACGATGGCTGCGCTTTCCTTTTCGCCTTCTCCGCTGAAGTTCAACTCCAGTCCGGTCTCCGCAAAGGCTTTTTTGATAAACGAGCGGACTTCCGTGGTAATTCCGGTGGCAATCACGTAGTCGTCCGGTTCGTCCTGCTGGAGGATCAGGTACATGGCTTCCACGTAGTCCTTGGCATGGCCCCAGTCGCGTTTGGCCGACATGTTCCCTACATAGAGTCTTTCCTGCATGCCCAGGGCGATCCGGGCGGTGGCCCGGGTGATTTTCCTGGTCACGAAGGTTTCCCCGCGTATGGGTGATTCATGGTTAAAGAGGATGCCGTTGCTGGCGTGCATGTTGTAGGCTTCGCGGTAGTTCACCGTGATCCAGTAGGCATAGAGCTTGGCCACGCCATAGGGGCTCCTGGGGTAGAAGGGGGTTTTTTCGTACTGGGGCACCTGTTGCACCAGTCCGTAGAGCTCGGAGGTACTGGCCTGGTAAATGCGGGTCTTTTCGATCATGTTCAGCAGCCTCACGGCCTCCAGGATGCGCAGGGTGCCCAGTCCGTCGGCATTGGCGGTATATTCAGGGGAATCAAAACTCACCTTTACATGGCTCATGGCCCCCAGGTTGTAGATCTCGTCGGGCTGCGTCTCCTGGATAATGCGGGTCAGGTTCATGGAGTCGGTCAGGTCGCCGTAATGCAGCACCAGGTTCCGGTCCTCCACATGGGGGTCCTGGTAAAGGTGGTCGATCCGTTCGGTATTAAAGCTCGAAGCCCGGCGTTTGATTCCGTGCACCGTGTAGCCTTTCTTCAATAAGTATTCGGTCATGTAGGCTCCGTCCTGACCGGTGATTCCGGTGATTAATGCGACTTTGGACATATTGTATCAGTTGATTTTTTCAATTAGTGAGGCATGCACTTCCACGGTCAGGTTCTGATCGATGCCCATGATCCTCACCAGCACTTTCTTTCGATTGCCCTCGGTGATCAGTTCGCCTTTCAGGCCTTTCAGGCTGCCCGCCGTGACCATCACCAGATCTCCCTTCCGCCTGCTCTCCCAGGTGGTCTCCACTTTTTCATTGCTGTCCACGATGATCTTCAGGTTGTTGATCTGTTCGGAGGGAATGCTGGCAGCTTTCCCCTCGAAGGTAATGTATTTAACAGCTCCGTGGGTGCGGAGGACCTGGTCGTAGTGTCTGCGGTCGATGTGGACAAATACATAAGAGCTGAACAGGGGGACCTCCACCATCTTCTTCCGGTCCGACCACTCCCGCATGGTCTTGATCAGGGGAAGGTAGGCCTCGATTCCCTGGTCGAGCAGTCCTTTCAGGACCTGCTTTTCGAACCTGGGCCGGGTGTAAACCGCATACCACTTGCTCTCCGGCTCCTTACTGTTCGCCTTTACCATAAATTCACCTTCCTGCCTGGCATCCATCTTAAGTCTTCCTTCCGTTTTGGGTTAAGCAGTTCAAATTTAACTTAAACTTGCATAAAACCATGCACTAGTGTCCGGTTAAGATTTACCTAATGGAATTTAATAAATTAATATACTGCATATTACAACGTTTTAAAAATTTTACGACTTGAAATTATACTTTTGCTCATTCCAATATTTGAGCGAGTATGTATACAGGGAAAACAGTCTTTGCACAGCTGATGAAGTTTATACCAGAATATGAGTTCCAGAAGTGTGTCGATGAATACAAGGGCGACTACCGAGTAAGGAAGTTTTCTTGTCGGGAGCATTTTCTGGTCATGAGTTTTGCTCAGCTCACTGGCCGGGAAAGCCTCCGTGACATTGAAAACTGCCTGACTGCATTCTCTGGCAAGTTGTATCATTCTGGGATCAGCCAGCCTGTTTCCAAATCGACTTTGGCTGATGCCAATGAAAAAAGAGACTGGCGCATCTATGCCGACTTTGCTCAGAT